>JAPKYU010000464.1 GCA_026394175.1 Acidobacteriota bacterium
GGTGTCGGTCAACTGCGCCGCGTCCAGCATTACAACATCGGGTGCCTGAACGGCGCGATCGACTTGGATGGATTCCCCCAGGCATCCAGAATCGGCGCGCGAAACGCGGTATACTCTGTACGAAAAAACGGCCCCACTCCAATTCCGACTCAGCCGAGACGCCATGGCAGAACGGTATGCGTTAATCGCCGGCAACGGCCGGTTCCCGTTTCTGGTGCTGGAGGCGGCGCGCTCCAGCGGTCGCCCCATGCTGGTGGCCGCCGTGCGCCAGGAGGCGGATCCCGCGCTGGAGAAGCTGGCCGACGGCTTTCACTGGATCGGCCTGGGAGAACTGTCGAAACTGGTCGACCTGCTCAAGCGGGAGGGCGTGACGCACGCGGTGATGGCCGGGCAGGTGAAGCACGCGCAAATCTTCTCCTCCATCCGGCCGGACTGGCGGCTGCTCAAGCTGCTGGCCTCGCTTCCCCGCAGGAATACCGATTCGCTGATCGGCGCCGTGGCCGGCGTGCTGGCCGAAGAAGGAATCACGCTGCTGGATTCCACCGCGTTTCTCCAGCCTTTGCTGGCCGGGGAAGGCGTGCTGACGCGGCGGGCGCCGAACGAAGCCGAGCGCGGCGACATCGAGTACGGGCTGACCGTGGCCCTGGAACTGGCCCGGCTGGACATCGGGCAGACGGTAGTCATCGCCGAGCGCGCTTGCCTCGCCGTGGAGGCCATGGAAGGGACCGACGCCGTCATCCTGCGCGCCGCCGCCCTGAGCAACGGGAAGCCCCTGACCGTGGTCAAGGTCGCCAAGCCCCACCAGGATATGCGCTTCGATGTGCCGGTGGTGGGGCCCTCCACCGTGCACACCATGCGGCAGGCCAACGCCACCGCGCTCTCCATTGAAGCCGGCCGCACCTTGCTGCTGGACCGCGATCAATTCCTCAGGCTCGCCGACGAAGCCGGCCTCGCTATCGAAGGGTCTGAAGGTCCAAGGTCCAAGGTCCAAGGTCCAAAGTCCTAGAGCGACCCTTGGACTCTTAGACCTTTGGACCTTGGACCTTTGACCCTTTTGCCGGGCGAGTATACTAACCAGAGCAAGGGTTAGGAAATTAAGCAGATGAAAATTCCCGTTGCGGTCATAGGCGCGGGGGCGTTTGGAAGGCACCATGCCCGCGTTTACAGCGAGTTGCCGGAGGCCGAGCTGGCCGGCGTGTACGACGTGGACGGCGAGCGCGCCCGGGCGGTGGCGCAAGAATTCGGCTGCCGCGCGTTCTCATCCCTGGAGGAGGCCGCAGGCGCGGCGCGGGCCGCCAGCGTGGCCGTCCCCACCGCCGCTCATGCCCCCGTGGGCTGCGCGCTGCTGGAGCGCGGGCTCGACGTGCTGGTCGAAAAGCCCATCGCTCCCTCGCTGGCCGACGCCGATCGCTTGATTGCCGCGGCCTGCGCCGCCGGCCGCCTGTTGATGGCCGGCCACCTGGAGCGCTTCAACCCCGCCGTGGTGGCCGCCCGGCGCATCCTGACGCGGCCCATGTTTTTCGAGGTGCACCGGCTGAGCGTCTTCACCCCGCGCAGCCTGGACGTGGACGTGGTGCTGGACCTGATGATCCATGATCTGGACATCGTGCTGGATTTCAGCGGCGCGCAGGTGGCCGAGGTGCGCGCCGCCGGCCTGCCTATCCTCTCCCCGAAGATCGACATTGCCAGCGTCCGGCTGGCTTTTGACAATGGGTGCGTCGCCAACTTCACAGCCAGCCGCGTCAGCACCGACCGCGTCCGAAAACTGCGGTTCTTCCAGCCCGGCCAGTACATTTCGGCCGACTACACACGCCAGGATGTAATGGTGTTTTCCGTGGAAGGGGCCGGAGCCGGTTTGCCGCGCATTTCGCGCCAGCAACTGGTCGAGGAACCGGGTGCGCCCGCCCAGCCCGACGGCGCGTGCCGGAAAGAAGAACCGCTGCGCGCCGAACTGCGCCACTTCCTCGAGTGCGTCGGCACACGGCGACCGCCGGCGGTGCCGGGCGAGCAAGGGCGCCGGGCGTTGGCCGTGGCGCTGGAGATTGTCCAGGCCATCGACGATCACCGCCGCCGGCTTGGAGTGTAGGAAACGCCCAAAGTACTTGGACCTTGGACCCTTGGACCCTTGGACCTTGGACCTCATGACGACCATGGGCCAGGACAACGAGCCGCTTCGCCTGCTGATTGAGTGGGATGACGAGCGCACCGTGGTGCGCCGGCGGGAAGCGGCTTTTTTGTCTGTCATCGTCCACCTGGTGGCCATCGTCCTGTTGCTGATGGAGCCGCACATTTTCCGGTCCGTGCGGCGATCGCTGGGGATAGCCGAGCCCCAGCGGCCCCACCAGCAACTGACTTATCTGGCGCTGCCTCCCACCGAGGAGCCGACAATCAAGCCGAAGACCGGGGTTCTCTCCGACCAGGACCGCATCAAGCGCCCGGGGATTGAAGAGCCCTCGCCACGGCTCACGGCCCCACCTCCGCCGGTGGCGGAGAAGGCGGCCAGGGAGCCGGAAAGCGAGAAAAAGCAACAGGCGCTGAACCTGCCGCCGCCCCCGCCGCTGCCGGCGGAGAAAGCGCCGCCCCCGCCGCTGCTGCAACTGGGCGAGGCGACCAATCCCCAGCCCAAGCTTGCCCTGCCGCAGGCCGGAACACCGGGCCGGTCGCTGGATGAAACCTTGCGCGCCATGGCCCAGAACCGCGCTGCCGGCGGCGGGCAGGCCGTCGGCGACGTGGGCGTTCCCCAGGGCGGCTTCAGCCCGCGCACCCCCGGCGCCATCGGCGGCGCGCAGATCCTCACCGATACCATGGGGGTCGATTTCGATCCTTATCTGCGCCGCGTGATTGCCGATATCCGCCAGAACTGGTTCGCCGTCATGCCGGAAATCGCGCGCCTGGGGAAACGCGGGCGGGTGGTGGTCATCTTCGACATTCAGCGCGATGGCACCGTTGCCAAGCTCTTCCTGGTTTCGGCCTCCGGCGCCGAGCCGCTGGACCGGGCCTCGCTGGCCGGCATCAGCGCCTCCGTGCCCTTCCCCGCGCTGCCGGCGGAATTCCGCGGCCCCGTCCTTCGGCTCCAGGTCTCCTTCCTGTACAATGTAGCCCCGGAGTAAATGAATATCCCCCGTTCGCAAGCCGTTGGCGCGGTCGTGCTGCTGCTGCTTCTGGTGCTGCTGATGTGGGCGCGCTATCTGCGCCAGGTGCCGGGCTGGTGACAGGCGGCCTGTGGCCTGTAACCTATGAGTTCCCTGGTGGCAATCGTGGGCCCGACGGCGTCGGGCAAGTCCGCGCTGGCCCTGTTCCTGGCCGAGCGGCTGGGCGGCGAGATCGTCAGCTACGACTCCCTGCAACTGTACCGGCATTTCGACATGGGAACCGCGAAGCCTTCCGAAGAGGACCGGCGGCGGGTTCCGCATCACTTGCTCGACGTGCTGGAGCCGGCAGAGGTGTACAGCGCCGGCGAGTATGCGCGCCAGGCGGCCGGGGTAATCCGCGGCATCCTGGAGCGCGGGCGGCTGCCGGTGCTGGCCGGCGGCACCGGGTTTTACCTGCGCGCCCTGCTCCAGGGCCTGTTTGCCGGCCCGCAGCGGGATGAGCAGCTCAGGGAGCGGCTGCGCCAGCGGGCGCGGGCCCGGCCCAGCGGCTACCTGCATGGCCTGCTGCGGCGGCTGGATCCGGCCTCGGCCGCCCGCATCCACGCCAACGACGCGCCCAAGCTGATCCGCGCCATCGAGGTCAGCCTGCGCGCCCGCCGTCCCATGTCGGCGCTGTTTCGCGAGGCGCGCGGCCAAAGCGCCCTGGGCGGCATCCGCGCCCGCAAGATCGGCCTGGATCCGCCCCGCCGCCTGCTCTATGAACGCATCAATCACCGCGCCGCGCGGATGTTCGAGGCCGGTCTGGTCGAGGAAGTGCGCGGAATCCTGGCCTCCGGCATCGCACCTCAGGCCAAGCCGTTCGAGTCCGTGGGTTACAAGGAAGCGCTGGCCGTTGTCCAACAGCGGATCACGCCGGCCGAGGCCATCGAAGCCACCCAGCTCCGCACACGCCACTACGCCAAGCGCCAGATGACATGGTTCCGGAGGGAAAGGGACGTCCACTGGCTGCACGCCTTCGGCGATGACCCCGCCGTGCGGCAAGCGGCACTCGATTGGTTGGAAGAACAATGAGAGTATATGGGACGCAGATAAACGCAGAAAAACGCAGATCGACCCATATAGTGTGATCTGCGTGAATCTGCGTTTATCTGCGTCCCATTCCCGGTTTGCCTCCCACGCCGTCGCGGAGGGAAGTGAGCGTGTTCAGCAGCGATTCCCGCGGCACCGACTCGACAAAGCCCCTGAGGATCGGGCCGAGCCCGAATGGAATGCCGCGGCTGAGGCTGATCGATTCGCACTCCACGATTACCCCGCCGTTTTGCTCACTGAAGCGCCAGTAGCTGTTCAAACGCCAGAGGAAGCCGTGGTCCTGGCCGGCGGGCTTTTCGCGCTCGCTTTGCTTTCCCGGATTATCCAGCTCGGCGATCTTGGTGGTCGCACTGCGGCTGGAGGCGTTCTTCGGCCCTGGCCTGGAATACACAACCGTGTGCTCGGTGTTATAGACCACAGTGATGACCTTGGTGCGCTTGAGCCGGTAGAAAACCTTGAACGTATCGCCATTCCGGGATTCCAGCCGCGACCTCTCGACCTCCTGGAAGAACCCCTGGTGGCGGTCGTAGTCCTGCACGAAACGAAGCACATCATCGAGCCGGGCGCCGGGAACCAGCACCGTCCCCTTCCAGTGGTGAATCATCGCTCCCGGCGCTTTGATGGGTGCCTTGGCTTCGTCGAGTGTATGCACGCGGCGAATGTCGATTGCGCTTCCCGGGCGCTCGCCCGTTTCCTTCTCGAGTTCCTGCCGAATGCGCGCTTCGGTCAGCCGCTCGTATTTCTGCCAGGCGGCGAGGGCTTCAGGCTTCAACTCGGCGCCGTCGAGCGCCTGAAACGCGGCGGCAGGCGAAAGCAGGAAGAGGGCGAGGGGGAGGCCTGCTCTTATTCGCATGGACGGATTCTAGTATCATAAATCAACGAATGCTATCCGCCCCGTGCCTGTCGTGCGCCGTGGTGTTCGCCTGGGCCGTGCTCTCGCAGCCGGTTCCTGACGCCGCAGGGGCGGGCCTTGCGCCCGCCGGGCAGCAGAAGGGCGCACCGGCGCCGCCCGCGCAACCGGACGAAGTGGCGCGCCGGGAAGCCGGCCGCAAAGCCGCCGAAGCCGCCAGGCTCATCGAGCGCGGCGACTGGAAACAGGCGCGGCAACTGGCCCGCGAGGCGGTCGAAGCCGATCCCACCAGCGCCGAAACCCACTACGTGCTGGGCATGAGCTACGAAGCGGCCGGAGAACTGGAAGCTGCCGAAGCCGAATACAAGAAAATGGGGCCGTTCGCCCCCGAGCCTCTGCTGGAGCTATCTCTGGCCCGGCTCTACTTGAGACAGGGGCGCCTGGAGGAAGCCGAGCAGCAGTCGCGGCGCGCCGTGGAGAAGAACCGCTGGGTACCCCAGCCGTTTCTCTCGCTGGGCGCGGTGGCCATGAGAAAGAAAGATTATTCAGCGGCCATCGACGCCTTCGCCAAGGCCGTGGAAGTGGCGCCCGGCGACTGGAATGCCCGCCTCTCGCTGGCCGATGCCTATCGCAACGCCGACCACTGGGACGAGGCGCTGACCGAGTACTCGGAGGCCCTGGCCCGCAAGCCGGATTTGATCGAGGCGCTGCTGGGGAAGGCGCAAACCTGGGAACGAATGGGACGGGCGGCCGAGGCCATCGCCGGATATGAACGGACGCTGGAGGCGGCACCCGGGCTGGCCGCCGCCCAGTTCCGCCTGGCGCGGCTGTATGCCACCGCCGCCGATCCCGCGCTGCGCAAGCCGCAACGGGCGGTGGAGCTGGCCAAGGCCGCCGCGGAAACAACGGACTGGAAGAACCGCGAGGTGCTCGACGCGCTGGCCCGCGCCTACGATGCGGCCGGAGACCCAGCGCAAGCCCAACAAACCCGCGAGAGAATCAAGCAACTGCCCGCACCCTCCCCACGGGACACAGAGAAGCGCAGATGAAATCAGTTTTTGCCGCGCCTTGGTCTTGCCATATATCCATACAGGCGATATGCTTAACCATATGAAGACCACGCTGAACATCGACGACCGCGTGATGGTTCGGCTGAAACAGGAGGCGGCGCGGCGCCGCTGCACGATGTCGGAGCTGGTGGAAGGCGCCTTGCGTACCGTGCTTGAACGAAAAGCCCAGCCTCGCCAAGCGGTGAAGCTGCCGAGTTTCCACAGCGGCGGCCACCTGGTGGACGTCGCCGACCGGGAAGCCCTCTATGAGGCGATGAAGGAAGAGGAGTAGTGTTCGTCGTCGATACCAACATTCTTGTATATGCGGCGGACGCGGATTCGGCCTTCCAGGCGCCGTGCAAGAATCTGCTCGAGACCTGGGCCGCCCAGTCTTCAGCCTGGTATCTGACCTGGGGAATTGTGTACGAGTTCTTGAGCGTGACCACCCATCCTGGCGTGTTTCGAGTCGCATGGCCGCTGGCCCAGTCGTGGCGGTTTATCGCCTCGCTGCTGGCGTGTGGTTCCTTGGGATTTCTTATCCCGACCGAAAGGCACGCCGCGGTCGCGGCCGACGTGTTCCGCGAGATTCCGCACCTGCGCGGCCGGCTTTTGCACGACGCCGAAACCGCGATCCTCATGCGGGAGCACGGCATTCGCCGCATCTATACCCGCGACACTCACTTCCATCGCTTCCCGTTCATTGAACCGATTGACCCGCTGGCGCGCGCCTGATCGCTGGACGCGGCCCAGCCGCTGGCCGGCTGGGGTGTACTTCGGCTGCCCGGCCTGCCCGAACCTGGAGCACCAGCCGAAGCTGTTCGCTTGAGGCTGCCTTGTCCGGCATGCCTACATGGTAGACTTTCAAACTTGTCACCATGGACCAACTGCTGCAAACCGTGAACCTGCAGCGGCACTACCACATGGGCAATTCGGTGGTGCGGGCGCTGGACGGAGTGTCCCTGGAGATGGCCGAGGGCGAGTTCGTGGCCCTGCTGGGGACTTCCGGCTCGGGCAAATCCACGCTGCTGAACCTGGTGGGGGGAATGGACCGGCCCACGGAAGGGGCGTTGCTGTTTCGCGGGCGCAACTTGGCCCAGTTCACCTCCGGCGAGATGGCGGCGCACCGCCGGAGCAGCGTGGGCATGGTGTTCCAGTCGTTCAACCTGATCCCGCGCAAGACGGCGCTGGAGAACGTGATGCTGCCCATGATCTTCGCCGAGAAGCCGCCGGGGGAGCGGCGGCGCCGCGCCCAGGAGTTGCTGGAGCGGGTGGGGCTGGCGGGCCGCGCCGCCCACCGGCCCGCCGAGCTTTCCGGCGGCGAGCAGCAGCGCGTGGCCATCGCCCGGGCCCTGGCCAACCAGCCCGAATTGCTGCTGGCCGACGAGCTCACCGGCAATCTGGACAGCCGCACGGCCGCCGAAATCCTGGCCCTGCTCCGCGGCCTGCACCGCGAGACGGGCAAATCGATGCTCATGGTGACACACGATGAGCGCATCGCTGCGGTGGCCCAGCGGCGCCTCTACCTGAGCGACGGAAAGATCGTGTCGGAGGCGGCGGCCACATGATCCTTCGCGACGCCATCGACGTGAGCCTCGACAATCTGCGGCAGGCGCGCCTGCGCACCTTCCTGACCACGCTGGGCGTGGCCATCGGCGTGGGCTCCATCGTGGGCATGCTGGCGGTGGCTATCGGCCTGCAGGACAATCTTTACTCGCAGCTTCTGAGGACCGGCTTTTTCCGCCGCATCACGGTCTGGGCGCAGGGGGCGGGGGGGCGCGGCGAGCAGCAGCAACCGCCGCGCCAGATCGACGAGAACGCCATCCTGGCCATCCGCCAGATTCCCGGCGTCAAGTTGATCACCCGCGAGGCGCGCATCCCGGTGCGGCTGCAGGCGGGCGAGAAAACGGTGAACACCCAAATGACCGGGGTCATCCTCGATGACGCCGACGAAGCGGTTTTCACGGAGATCAAGCAGGGCCGTTTCATCACCTCCAGCGAGGCCCGCGAGATCATCCTGAGCAGCCAGACCGCCAAGACCCTGGGCTTCATCGACCCGGCCGCCGCCGTCGGGCAAATGATCCGGGTGCGGGTGCGCGTCGACCGGCCGGGCGCCGGCTTCGGCTTTCCGGTTCCCGAGATTCCGGTGCCGGAGCCGTTCGAGCTGAAGGTGGTGGGGGTAGTGGAGCGGGAACGCGCGCTGTTCGGCGATATGAATGCCCGCCTGGTTTACGCGCCGCAAGCAGTCATCGAGGAGCAGGTGCAGTTTTTCCAGACCCGGGTGCCCATGATCATGGCCATGGTCACCAACTGGGCGCCCCTGCAGGTGCGCTTGAACGACGCCCGCGACGTGGACCGGGTGGAAAAGGAAATCAAGGGGCTGGGATTCCGCACCATCTCGGTGTCCAGCATCATCTCCAACATGCGGAGGGCATTCATCGTGGTGGATATGCTGCTGGCGCTGATCGGCAGCATGGCGCTGGTGGTGGCCTCGCTGGGCATCATCAATACCATGGTGATGGCGGTGCTGGAGCGGACGCGCGAGATCGGGGTGATGAAGGCGGTGGGCGCCGAGGACGGCGACATCCGCCGCATCTTCCTCACCGAAAGCGCGCTGATCGGCGTGGCCGGCGGCCTGGCCGGCCTGCTGCTGGCCTGGTTGCTGGGCCGGGCCATGAATTTCGGCGCCAATATCTACATCGAGCGCCAGGGGTTCCGCGCCGAGACCCTGTTCCACATTCCGCTCTGGCTGGTGGCCGCCGCCATGGCCTTTGCGCTGGGTGTCAGCGTGGCCTCCGGGCTGTATCCGGCCGGGCGCGCCGCGCGCATCGATCCGGCCCGGGCCCTGCGCCACGACTAAGCTGTAGGCTGTAGGCCGTAGGCTGTAGGCCCACAGCCTACAGCCCACAGCCTACGAAATCACGCCCTTGCGCACGGCGTACAACACGATTTCGGCGGTGTTGTGCACGTCCAGCTTTTCCATGATGTGGGCGCGGTGGGTTTCCACGGTGCTGACGCTGAGGTTGATCAGATCGGCGATCTCCTTGTTGCTGTGGCCTTCGGCGATGAGCTGAAAAATCTCCCGCTCCCGTTCCGACAGCGAATCGAAGCGGTCGGTGATCCCCTTGTCGGCCAGGCGGCGCACGTAATCATCCAGCATGACCTTGGCGACGACGGGGCTGAAAAACGATTTGCCCTGCCTGACGGCCGTCACCGCCCGGATCAGATCGACGTCGGCCGAGTCCTTCAGCAGGTAGCCGTGGGCGCCCGCCCGCAGGGCCTGCACGATGTAACTCTCGTCGGAATACATGCTGAGAATCAGGATGCGAACCGGCGGGGCGCGGCGCGCTATCTGGCGCGTGGCCTCGATGCCATTGAGCAGAGGCATGGCAATGTCCAGGATGGCGACGTCCGGCTTCAGTTCAAGCGCCAGGCGGACGGCCTCGCGCCCGTCGCCGGTTTCCGCCACCACTTCCCAATCGGGCTGTTCCTCGATGATCTTGCGCAGGCCGTGACGCATCAGGGTGTGGTCGTCGGCCAACAGAATGCGCATCCTAGCCATCGCGCGGGCCTCCTTGCGGGCTGCGCTCGGCCGGCTGGGGTTCCGGCGCCGGCTGCGGTTCCTCGGGGCCGGCCGGAACCGCGGGCAACTCCGCCGACAGGCGCGTGCCGCGGCCCGGATTGCTTTCCAGGCGCAGGATGCCGCCCAGGTCCGAGACCCGCTCGCGGATGCCCACCAGCCCCAGCCCGCGCCGCTCCTGGGTTTCGGCGCTGCGGGGATCGAAACCTTTTCCGTCGTCTTCCACCGTGATCAGAAGCGTGTGCGCCAGCCGCTGCACGTAGACGCGGCACAAGGAAGCCCCGGAGTGCCGCGCGGCATTGGTCAGTGCTTCCTGGATGATGCGGTACGCGGAGAGCTCCAGCTCCAGGGCCAGCCGGCTTTCCATGCGGTCCTGGAACAGCTCGGCGCGGATGCCGGTGCGCCTGGAGAAGCTCTTCAAATACCACTCCAGGGTGGAGGGCAGACCCAGGTCGTCCAGCATGGAAGGGTGCAGGAGGTGCGAGAGGTCGCGCACGGCCTGGAGGGTGCGGTCGGCGATGGCCCGCGCTTCCTCGATGGCCTGCCGGCTTTCCGGGCGGCGCGCCGCCAATGCCAACTCCATCTTGATGGCCGTCAGCGCCTGCCCGATCTCGTCGTGCAGCTCGCGGGAGATGCTGCGCCGCTCTTCTTCCTGGGCGTGCACCAGGCGGGCGGAGAGGCGGCGCAGGTCGCGCTGGTTTTCCAGGGCCCGCAGGTGCTGGCTGTGGATGCGGTCCTCCAGCCGGCCCGCATAGCGCACCACCACCAGCGCGATCACCAGGCCCAGCAGTCCGGCCAGACTGCTGGTCCATCGCAGGCGCTGGCGCATGGATCGGTGCATGCCGGCGATCTCGTCCTGCTTTTCGTCGAAGGCCTCGCGGTTCAAGGCCTGAATGCGCTCAGAAATGCGGATCACGATTTCGCGCTTGGGCAGCACCCGCTCCCGCAGGTAGGCGCGGGCCTCGGCGGCCCTGCGGTCCGGCTCCCAGGCCAGCACCGGCATCACGATGTCCCAGTAATCGTCCATCTCGTCCCGCAGCTTGTCCCAGTCCTCGCGCTCGGCGGGCGAGTCGATCACCGGCGTGTAGTCCTCGAGCGCCTGCTCGATCTTTTTTCGCGTCTCCACAAGCTGGTCTCGATAGTGGTTCAGGGCCTCGGGGGTGGGATCGAGCAGCGCGTCGCGCAGGTAGACGGCGCCGAGCAGCACCTGGGTGCGCACCGTAAACAGCGATCCCTCGCTTTGCGCAACACTGCTCCGTATGGCCGCGGCCCGGAACTCCAGTTCGGCCAGGCGGCGGGCGATGGTGTAGCCGGACGCCAGCCAAAGGATGAAGATCAGGCCGAAGCCGGCCAGCAGCGTGGCCCGGATAGTCAGGCGCCCGGGGACTTCCCAGCGCAGGGGCGGGCGGCCGGCCAGCCAGTTCCACGGCCGGGCGGCCAGGCGCGCCAGTTGTTCCCGAAGCGGCACGCCGTTATCTTATCGCCAATTCAGGCCCTGGCGGCGGCCGGAAATCTGCGGCAGCTTCGTCACGCTTCGAGTGCGATTTCACGCACGACGACGTGGCCGTGGCCCTTGGGGGCCGGCAGGCCATCATCCATCAGGCTCCACAAATAGAGTTCAGCGGCTCCGCGTATGTTTGCCAGCGCCTCTTCCAGCGTATCCCCTTGGGAGGCACACCCAGGCAATGCCGGAACGTGCACCGAATAACCGCCGTCCGGTTCCTGCTCGAGGACGACCGTGTATCTTCGATTGGCCGGAGCGTCTATGTTGACGTTTGTCTGCCTTTTCATGCGAGCCCTGACGTGAGACGCCCGGCTCCTGCTCGGTTTGGCTGAGGCCGGCCGTGATGTAGCCATGGCCCCAGTATAGAGCAGCCAAGCAAGTGCGGATGCCGAGTCAGCGTTCGGAGCAGACCGCCTCGCAGGCGTGGGCGGCGCGCAGCACGGTGGCTTCGTCGAACGGGCGCCCGATGATTTGCAGCCCCACCGGCAGGCCGCGCGCGTCCCAGCCGCAGGGCAGGCACAGGGCCGGCACGCCGGCCATGTTGAAGGCCCGGACCAGCCGCGTGCTGGCCAGGCGCGCGTCTTCGCTGTGGTCCTGGATGCGGACCTCCGCCTCCCCGATCAGCGGGGCGGTGACGGGCGCGGCCGGCGTCACGATCAGGTCCACTTTCTGAAACACTCCGTTCAGTTCCCGCTGGAATTCCCGGCGCTCCAGGAGCGCTTTCGCGTAATCGGTCGCCGGCGCCTGCCGCCCCTGCTCCAGAAGCGCGCGGACGTCGGAACCGAAATCCTGGGGGCGGTCGCGCAGCTCCTTTTCGTACAGCGCGGCGGCTTCGGCCAGCAGAATCGAGCGGGCGGCCTCGGTGGCCTCGGCGATACGCGCCAGGGTGATGGGCTCGAGGCGCGCCCCGGCCCGCTCCACGGCGGCAATCGCCGAGCGCACCGCCGCCTCCACCTCCGGGTCCAGGCGGTCGAAGAAATAATTGTCCGGGACGCCGATGACCAAGCCTTGGATTCCGAGTTCGATTTCGGACAGGAAGTCCGGGACCGGCTGGTCGGCGCTGGCCTGGTCGGCCGGATCGTGTCCGGCGATGGCCTGCAGCACGGCGGCCGTATCCCAGGCGCTGCGGGCCAGCGGGCCAACATGGTCCAGGCTCCGCCCCAGCGGAAACACTCCCCGGCGGCTGACGCGGCCGAAGGCCGGCTTCAGCCCAACGACGCCGCAGAACGACGCCGGGATGCGGATCGAGCCGCCGGTGTCGGTGCCCAGGGAAGCGGCGCACAGGCCGGCCGCCACCGCCGCCCCGCTGCCGCCGCTGGAGCCGCCGGGGATGCGCGCAGTGTCGTGCGGATTGCGCGTCGGGCCGTAATGCGGGTTGTTGTTGGTGATGCCGTAGGCCAGCTCGCGCAGGTTGGTCTTGCCCACAATCATCGCGCCCGCCGCGCGCAGGCGCTCCACGGCGGCCGCATCGCCAGCGGGGATGAACTGCGCGAAGATTTTCGATCCGGCGGTGGTGCGCCGGCCGCACATGTGGAACAGGTCTTTGAGTGAAACCGGGATGCCGTGCAGCGGGCCGCGATACCGGCCGGCCCGGATTTCACGCTCGGCTTCGCGCGCTTCTTCCAGGGCCTCATCGTGGAACACCGCCAGGTAGGCGTTGAGGCGGGGATTCTCGCGCTCGATGCGGGCCAGCGTCGCTTCGGCCAGCTCCACCGGCGAAAGCTTCCCTGCGCGCAGCAGCGGCGCCAGTTCGCGGATGGTCATGGAGGGAAGCGAATCCTCAGCCATTAGAGCTCCGTCAGTATGCCGGCGCTACTTGTCCGGCTGCGTGGCAACCGGCAGGCGGATGTGCGTGGGATACTGCCGCGAGCGGTAGACACGCTGCGTCGCCCGCTGGTAGTCCGATTCCCGGGCCCGGAAAATGTTGGGCACGAATTTCTGCGGATTGCGGTCGATCAGCGGGAACCAGGTGCTTTGCACCTGCGCCATGATCTTGTGGCCCTTCAGAAAGCGGTGGTTGTTGGTGTGCAGATCGATCGCGTATTCCAGCGCCTGGTTGGCGCGCAGCGGCTCCGGCTTCTCGAAGCTGTTCCGGAAGCGGCCCCGGAACACCTCGTTGGCGACCATCAACTGGTATCCCGCCATCTTGGGGTCCTTGGGGTACTCCTCCGGGTAGACGTCGATCAGCTTCACGATCCAGTCGCTGTCGGTGCCGGAGGTGGAGGCAAACAGGTGAGCGACGATGTCGCCCACCACGGCCACATCCTGGGTCAGCGTCTCACCTTCCCAGCTCAGCATGTCCGGGCGCTCATGCACGAAGCGCTGGTCCTCGACCAGCCATTCCCGCCACGGCGGAGTCGGGTAAGTCGGCGAGACCGGGCGGTGGCGATAGGGAACCGGATGCGCAGGGTCGGACACGTAGCTGTCGAAATCCTTGCCGCTGCTGGTTTGCGGCGCATCAAAAGACAGCCGGCCGCCTTCGCGGAAAAACAGATTGCGCTCGGAGATGTTCTTGCGCGGAGGCCACTGCTCGT
Organism: Acidobacteriota bacterium; assembly: GCA_026394175.1. Taxonomy (GTDB): domain Bacteria; phylum Acidobacteriota; class Terriglobia; order JAJPHL01; family JAPKYU01; genus JAPKYU01. Next base: position 13,696 of record JAPKYU010000464.1, read on the forward strand.
AGGTCTCCCACTTGTTCGCGCCGGTTTGGAAGGTGATGGCCTCGGCCTGGTCGAGCTTGCCTTTGCCCTTCAGGAACCAGGCAAAAAACGGGCGCTGAATGTAATCGCGGAAATAGCGGCCGGTGGCGGTTTCAAAATCGATATTGCCGAGCCGGTTGCCCTCGCCCTGCCATCCGCCATGGTTCCAGGGCCCGACGACCAAATAGTTGAGGTGGTTGGTGTCCTTGGCCTCGAAGGCTTCGTAGATTTTGAGCGGGCCGTAAAAGTCCTCCTGGTCCCACCAGCCGGCGACGTTGAGAGTGGGCACGCGCGGCTGGCCCAGTTGCCGCGCCGCCGCCCTGGCCTTCCAGAACTCGTCGTAGTTCGGGTGGGCGACGAAATCGTTCCAGGTCGGCCGCTTCTCCTGGAAGTACTTGGCGTTGACGTTCGACAGCGCGCCCAGGCGCAGATACCACTCGAAGGTGTCGGCGCGGTCGAACTGAAATGAGTAACTCTGGTTCGAGGTCTCCATCATGGCCACGTATTCGAAGCCGTAGCTGAGGCGGAACGCGCCGTTATGGAAGAAGTCGTCGCCCAGGAACATGTCGGCGGGCGAGGCCTGCGGAGAGGCGGCCTTCAGCGCCGGGTGCGGGTCCAGCAGAGCCATGACGGTCAGCCAGCCGCCGTAGGA
>JAPKYU010000447.1 GCA_026394175.1 Acidobacteriota bacterium
TATGACCAACCGGCCCGACGTGATCGCCGAGCCGGCCCTGCTCAAGGGCGTCGGGCCGGGCACCACCTGGTTCGACACCAGCGTGTTTAAGGAACCGGCGCCGGGCACGCTGGGCAACGTGTCCCGCAACAGCGTTCGGGGGCCGGGTTACGTCAACTACAGCACCACGCTGTCGCGCACCTTCATCCTGACCGAGCGGTTCAAGCTGCACATCAACGCGGCGGCATTCAACCTGACCAATAGCGCGCATTACAACAAGCCGACCGGTAGCTTCTCGAGTTCTTCCTTCGGCCGCATCAGCACCTCGTATAGCGAGCGGCAGGTGCGGCTGGGCGCGCGCCTGCAGTTCTAGCGGGGAGGAATGGGACGCAGATGAACGCAAAGAAACGCAGATCTGCGTTCATCTGCGTTCATCTGCGTCCCATTCATCTTTTATGCATAGAAGGGACTATCTAAGGAGTTGCGCCGCGGGATTGGCAGCCGCCTGGCTGCGGCCGGGTTCACTGGTTGCGGGCGATCCGACCACGGTGTTCGACCGCTATTTCATCGAGGTCCTGGAGGGCTTCTTGCGGAATGCGCGGCGGACGTCGCCGAGCTTCGCGGTCTGCGACTTTCCCGACGGCACCATTCTGAAGAACTGTGTGGCGAAGTCCGGTAAGACTTACATCGGCGTGGCGCGCATGCTGCCGGCCATGGCCGCCTGGGTTGCCGCAGGCAGGAAGCCGGCGCGTTTCGGACCCGAGCGCCTCGAATTGCGCGAAGTGCTGAAGCAGGCATTCCGCAACGCATTCAACCCCGAACATCCTGACTACTGGGAGGAGCCGCCGAGTGACCGCCCAAGCCAGCGCCAGGTCGAGGCTTGCTTGGTGGCGTGGGCGTTGTATTTGCTCGGCGATCGCTTCCTGGCCGAGCTGACATCGCGCGACCGCGTCAATATCCAGGCCTGGCTGGCGAGCTGCACGCGCCTGCCCGAGCGCAAGAACAACCACGCCTGGTTTCATGCCATCAACAACGCCACCCGCCTGGTGCTGTCCGGGCGGTGGAAGGAATTCCAGGGCGATGAAGCGTACATGAAGGAAGATCTGAAGGCGCTGGACTCGCTGGGCTCGCCGGGCGATGGCTGGTACAGCGACTCGCCCGCGCTCCAGATCTTCGATTACTACAATTTCTTCACTTTCCCCAGCCACTTCCTGGTGTGGAACCAGATCGCCGGCTCACGCTATCCCGAGCTGGCCCGCCCGTTTCTCGATCGGCTGCGCCTGTTCCTGGACAAGGCGCCGTACTTCTTCGCCGGGCATGGCGGACACGTGCTGTTCGGGCGGTCGTTGATCTATCGCTGGGCGGTCCTGATGCCCCTGGTGCTGGCCTACCGGCAGAAGCTGTGGCCTCACTCGCCGGGTTTGCTCCGGCGCATCGTCCGGAGGAACCTGGAATGGCACTGGGGACTGGGCGCCTATGACTCGGAGCGGGGCAAGCTGCGGGAAACATTTTCGGCCGACGGCACTCCGGAAATCCGCGAAGCCTACGTAGACAACGGGCACCCGTACTGGACGATGCTCACCTTCCCCTTCCTGGCGATCCCGGCCGCCGACCCCTTCTGGACGGCGGTCGAGGAGCCACTGCCGGTCGAGCGCGGCGATTTCCTTGTCCGCTTCGACGGGCCGCGCATGCTGCTGGCCGGCACGAAAACCTCCGGGCAGGTCCGCTGGCTGCAATCGCAGAACACGCATTACCGTGCCTACTATCGCGACCGCTACATCAAGTTTTCCTACTCCTCGCACTTCCCGTTCAATATTCTTTCCGAGGCCGACCGTGCTCCGTGGGACAGCACGCTGGTGTTTCGCAATCCCGCCACCAGCCACGTGGCCGCGCGGTCGGGCGTGCGATCCGGCAAACTGACCGGCGACGGCGTCGAGGTGGAATGGTGGGCGGAGCTGGACGGCATGAAGTTCGAAGTGGCCAGCCGGGTGCTCGTCTCCGGCGAGTTCGAGCATCGCAGCCACACGGTGAAGGCGCCCGCCGAAGCGATTCAGGCGGGCGTGGAAGTGATCGAAGGCTCGGCGCCGCTGGGGCTGAAAAAGGGTGAAGCGTTCGAGCAGGCACGCGAGGCCCGATGCTTGCTGCTCCGGTCGCGTGACGGGCGGCTGGTGGCTACCTGGAACGCCGGCGGGTACGAAACGCTGGAAGTGGCGCAGTCGTTCGAGGAGACAGGCCGGCGCAACGTCAACATCGTCCATGCCGCATGCGCGGTGAACACACTCCGAGGGAAGCTGGCCTCGCAGCGCGCTGTCTTCGCCAGCCTGCATTACGCCAGCCCTGCGCCGATGAACCGCGCTGATATACTTCGCAGGGCCGCCGAATTGATGGCCGGGCCCGGCACCTGACACCTGACTTATGAGACCTGTACCTGCGGAAAAACACGCTTGGAAGCATTGGCGCTGGTCGGTTTGCGCGCTGTTGTTCTTCGGCACCACCATCAACTATATCGATCGCCAGGTCTTCAGCATTCTGGCGCCGGACCTGCAGCGGGCCATCGGCTGGAACGAACTCGAGTACGCGTCTATCGTCACGGCCTTCCAGGCGGCCTACGGGATTGGCTTGATGTTCGCCGGGCGGCTGCTGGACCGCTTCGGCACGCGGCTGGGCTATGCCGCGGCCCTGACGTTTTGGAGTATTGCGGCCATGGCGCACGCCGCGGCCGGGTCGGCGCTGGGCTTCGGCGCCGCCCGATTCGCTCTGGGACTTGGCGAATCGGGCAACTTCCCGGCGGCGGTCAAAACGGTGGCGGAGTGGTTCCCGAAAAAAGAGCGGGCGCTGGCTACCGGCATCTTTAACGCCGGAACCAACGTCGGCGCCGTGGCCGCTCCGTTGTTGGTGCCCTGGCTGGCGCTCAACTACGGCTGGCGGTGGGCCTTTATCGCCACCGGGCTGTGCGGCTTTCTGTGGCTGATCTTCTGGCTGGCGTTTTACCACAGGCCCGAGGAGCACCCGCGCCTGACACCCGGCGAGTTCGCCTACATCCGCGGCGACGCCGCGGAAGCGACCGCGCGCGTGCCCTGGGCGCGCCTCCTCGGGTTTCGGCAGACCTGGGTGTTCGCGCTGGGCAAGTTCCTCACCGACCCGGTGTGGTGGTTCTACCTGTTCTGGCTGCCGAAGTTCCTGAACGCGCAATACGGGCTGACGCTGGACCGCATCGGGCCGCCGCTGGTTGTCGTTTACGTGCTTGCCGATGTGGGCAGCATTGCCGGCGGGTGGCTGTCTTCCTCGCTGATCAAGCGCGGCTGGAGCATCAACGCCGCCCGCAAGACCGCCATGCTGGCCTGCGCGCTTGCGGTGACCCCGATCATTTTCGCCTCGCGCGCTTCCAACATGTGGGTGGCGGTGGCCTTCTTCGGGCTGGCCACCGCCGCCCACCAGGGCTTTTCGGCCAACCTGTTCACGCTGACTTCCGACCTGTTTCCCCGCAATGCGGTCGGCTCGGTGGTTGGCTTCGGCGGGACCGCGGGCTCGATCGGCGGCATGCTGGTCTCCAGCCTTGCCGGCTACTTGCTCCAGGGGACCGGCAACTACGTCCCGCTGTTGACCATGGCCGGCTCCATGTTCCT
>JAPKYU010000456.1 GCA_026394175.1 Acidobacteriota bacterium
AGGAGGTGCCATCGGGTTAAACAAATACGGCTCTCTTGGGGCATCTGAACGGTTACGCCAGAACATCATCGCAATATCGCGCTTGCGGCCAGGAGGCGCACCAGCCACCAATTCCTCGGTGAAGTCCGGCCAAGTGGCGTAACGAATGGCATACACCTCGTACTCCGGTTTCGCCTGCGCCGCGGCAGGCACCCTGGCGGCCGCAGGCACGGCCGCTGTTCCGTTCGGCGCTGCAGTCTGACCCCATGCCAATGGACTTAACTGAGTCACCACGGCAAACACGATCAGGTTTACCCGCCGTTTCCACCACGGCGTTGCAAAAACGCCATTCGTCTTTCTCATCGAACTCCTCCCTGCCGACGAACCAACGTTGCTTGCTCTCTCCTTCGCCCAAAGTCGAGGTTCGCTTCAGGGCGCGACTCAAATGCTACTGGTGGCGGCAGTATAGCACTTGGCTGCCGCAGGCTCAGCGCGCGCGCTTCGCCGGCCGGCCCCCTGGTCTCATCGGGCCGCCCAGACACGCTGCTCGGGCATGTCCAGGTACCGCCGCTTCCACGGGTGATTGGCTGCCGGCGGCGTTGCCTTCTTGCGGATCTCGATCGGCTGCGGTCCGACGGTCGCCGCCAGCTTCCTTGGCAGCGGTGCCGGGATCTCCTCCCACACCGCCTCCCCCCCGCGATAATACAGCTTGAGGCTTCCGTCCCGGCCCACCGATACCGTCACCCTCCCTCCTGCCGGCGCGTAGCGGCTCTCCCGTCGAATCTGCAGCCACCGCCCCTCGTACCGCACCACCCAGTCGTTGCTAATCACCCGCTCCTGTTCCAACCGGAAGATCGCATCCAGTTCCCGCTTGCCGGGCGCCTTCAGATGGTAATCGTCCGGCTCAACGGCCGTCCGCGCGAATCGCCGGTTGTGCTCCGCCCAATACTGCTCTCTCAAATACCGGTTCGCTTCCGCCTGGCCACTGACCCTTTTCAATCGCAGCTTCTTGATCAGCCGGTCCTGATGCGTGCCGTGGCCTCGCTCGATCCGCCCCTTGGCCTGTGGAGAGTGGGCCGTGATGATCTTGATCCCCAGCTTCGCGCACATGCGCCCAAACTGCGTTTCTGGCGCTTCTCCGCGCAGTTTCTCTGCTTCGCTCTGGTTGTACACATAAACCGAGTCCCGGTCGACGTACAGCGCCCGCGGCACCCCGCGCAGCTCCATCCACGCCCTCAATACGTCGGCCGCCGCCCAAGTCGTCTCCTGGTCGCTGAACAATCCGAACACCGTTCCGGTCGCGTCGTCCACCATGTCCACCAGACAGCACCTCGGTCCCCGGTCCTCAAACCATTCGTGAAAGCTGCCGTCCATCTGCGCCAGTTCCCCAAAGTGCTTCCTCCGCTCTCGCCGTTTTCGGTGCTGCTTTCTGTTTCGTTGCCGGCTCCACAATCCTTCCTCTAGTGTAGTGTCTCGTAGGTAGCTTTACAACGAGCCAGCTTCTTTAGAATTTTATCCGCGCTCGCCGTCCATAGGAACGGCTTGGGTTCCTGGTTGTTGTGATCGAGGTATTCGCGGATGGCCTCGATCAATTCCTTGACGCTGTGAAAGACGCCGCGGCGAATGCGTTTATCAGTCAGGTTGCGGAACCAGCGCTCGACCTGGTTCAACCAAGAAGAACTGGTGGGCGTGAAGTGCAGGTGGAACCTGTCGTGTTTTGCCAGCCATTTCGTGACGTTGGGATGCTTGTGCGTGCCGTAGTTGTCGAGAATCAAGTGCAGATCCAGGGCGTGTGGCGTTTCCCGGTCGATTTGCCTCAAGAACTTCAGGAACTCTTGATGGCGGTGCCGAGGCATGCAATGACCAATCACGGTGCCCTCCAAAACGTTGAGGGCAGCAAACAGAGTGGTAGTTCTGTTGCGCTTGTAGTCGTGCGTCATCGTCCCACACCGGCCCTTTTTCATGCGCAGCCCGGGCTGTGTACGGTCCAGCACTTGGATTTGGCTCTTCTCATCCATACACAGCACCAGCGCTTTGTCCGGCGGGTTGAGATAAAGGCCGACAACATCGGTCAGCTTCTCCACAAATTGCTTGTCGCGGGACAGCTTGAAGGTTTTCACCCGATGCGGTTTCAAACCGTTCGTATCCCAGATGCGCTGCACGGTAGCTGGACTGACGCCTTGTGCTCGGGCCATGGTTCGTACCGTCCAATGCGTGGCCGCCACCGGCTTGGTTTGCAGCGTCGCATTGATGATCGCTTCAACTTGTTCGGCCCTAATACGCACTTTCCGACCGCGTCCCGGTGCGTCTTGCAGCAACGCTTGTGGTCCTTCTTCGGCGAAACGATGTCGCCACAACACTACGGTCGGGCGACTGGTTCCCAGTGCACGCGCGATCTGCCGGTTCGGATGCCCCTCGCTTGCCAACAGGATCAGCCGCGCCCGGAACGCGATCTTCTGGGGTGTGTTTCTCGCATTGACCCAAGCTTGCAAGGTTTGTCTTTGCTCCGAAGGCATACTCAATGCGGCGGCAGGATTCCACATGGCGGGCAGCGTACCACATCCCCGCCCCATTGTAAAGGTAATTGGGAAACACTACACTAGAGAGTCCGACCAGCGGACCTTTTACGAGCAAACTCCTGTCCACTTACGACGAGACGGCGCGTCTCGCGAGCGTCTCAAAGGCGCTCGTAATCAAGAAAGCGAGACTCAAGGACCTCCAGGTGGTGAAGGTAGAACGCTGCGCGCGGATTCCGCGCAGCGAAGTTATGCGGCTATGGGGAATCACCGAGCAGCGTGCGTAAGACACACCGCAGGCGTGTTTGCTGCACGCCGGGCGGTGGAATTTTCAGGAGATGGGCGGTTCTTATTGAGGGCTCGATGCAGAGAAACGAAAGTTATCGCCGGCGATTCTGGCGGCCCTGCTCGACCCGTGGGGTGACGCCGTGAGCGCAAAAGGCTTCGTCCCGGTGCGTCGAGGCATTCTCGATCACTGTCAAAGGGGAGCGATGCCGCCCTTGCGGTTCGCCATCTACATGCACCTGCTGCTGGAGGCGGACAGTTCGAGTGGCTTTGTGTGGTCGAGTGCGCCCGCATTGGCCGCCAAATACGGCTACAAGACCCGGAGCGCTCAGGACATGCTGGCGGAACTGGAGGCGGCCGGTTACATCAGGCGTTTCTGCGCTCCGGGGAGGACGGGAAATTTCCCAATCGGCATCAACAAATAGCTCGTGACAAGCGGCGTACTGAAGGGGCAAATGCTAAACGCGGCAGCTTCAACCGAATACGAGCGGCCCGTTTACGAAAACTCGACTGAGAACCGCAGTGGCGATGCAAGTGACAGGTGGACTGGTGGTGCAAGTGGCGGTGCGCCTATTCAAGAAAGAGAAATAGAAACGAAGAAGGGGCAGACAGATTACGCTGCGGTTGCCGATGCTCGAAAAGCGGCCCCCGCCAGCCTTGCTGAGGTCGCGCAAGTCGTCTGGAACAGGATCGTGAGATGGGCCAACTTGGCCGATGGCGGTGACGTGACCTTCTGGAAGGAGCAGATAGAGCCCATTGGCGGAAAAGCGGCCGATGATGCCGTTCAGGCCATCGGCGGCTACGACGCCATACGAAGAACGCCGCCAGAGAAACTGGCCTTCCTGAAGGCCGACTTCATCAAGTCGTTTCTCGCGGAAAAGGCGCAGGAAGCGGCTGCGGTCAATCGCCAGACACCGTGAGCTAAGGGGCTAGTGTAGTGCGTCCAACGCTTCTTTACCTTTGGCTGCGGCCCAATGAACAGCGAGCGCCGGAGGCGCGGCCGAAAATAGCCCAGCGATTTATCGCTCGGAAACTGAGAAGAAGGAGCCGAGTCCCGTAGGGACGATCGAACCTCCCGCAAATGGCCGGTTTCAGTCGTGCCTCCGGGACTCTTCGCGTTCGCTTACTACCCAGCACTGAAGTGCTGGGCTATTATCGGCCGCGCCTACGGCGCTTCGATAAGCCAAGCAATCAATGACGCACTACACTAGATCGGGTAGGCACAGGGCTGCACTTCCTCAACAACCCGATGCGCGGCAGGTTGCACTGGAGCGGCACTTCACGCCGAAGGAACTGGCGGAACGCTGGGCGCTCGATGAGACGACGATACGCCGTTTGTTTGAGGAAGAGCCGGGGGTGTTGCGGATCGGCAAGACTGCCCGGCGAGACGGAAAGCGTGATTACGTCAGCTTGCGGATACCGGAGTCGGTTGTGATCCACGTTCGCGTCGAAAGGTCAAAAATGTAGAATGCGGCGCACTATGCCCCTAAAACTCTGGCGCCGTCATGTGCCCGGCTGCCCGGGCCTGGACAAGAAGCGGTCTCACGATTACGTCAAGTACGCCTGCCCGATTTGGGTCGATGGCGAATTGAACGGCAGACGCCATCGGCGGTCGATGAAGACGTGCGATTGGTACCGTGCGAGCAGTGCGGCCGCGGCGGCCGGCGGGCGCCGAAGGGCAGGAACCAGCAGAGGACGGGCGCCCGATTTCCCGCGTTACTTCCGGCAAGGAACTGAGCACCCTTCGCCAGTTTCTCCGCTTCTGCCAGGAGCGGGGCTGGGTGCAAGTGAATTGGGCTGCGCGAATCAAAATGCCGAAAGCCCGGCCGGCCGAGGTGGAACCGTACAGTGCGAAGGAAATCGCCGCGATGCTGGCCGCCTGCGATGGCATCGGGCAGAGCGCATACGAACGCCTGCGGGCGCGGGCGCTTGTCCTGTTGCTTCGGCACACCGCGCTTCGGATCACTGACGCCTACACGCTACACCGGGACCGGATTTTACCGGGCGGCGCGGAAGGCTTTCAGATTCGGCTCTACACACGAAAGACGGGCGGTCATGTGATGCTTCCGATTCTGAACGAATTGAAGGCCGCGCTCGACGTGCTACCGATACCGATTCGCGGAGACGGCAAGCAAGAGGACCAGGGCTTCTACTTCTGGACGGGCCGCGGAACACGGCAGAGCGCCCGAGAGATCGCCTGGCGCCTGCTGAAGTCAGTGTTCGAGAAGGCCGGCATCAAGAACGGCAAGCCGCATCGCTTCCGGCACACGCTCGCTACCGACATTCTCGCCCGCGGCGGAACGATGGCGGACGCTGCCGATGTCCTGGCCATTACGGAAGCGATCGCCCGGAAGCACTACGCGAAGTGGAGCCCGGCCCGCCAGGAGCGAATCACGACCATCATGAAGGCCGTTCAATTTGGCACGTTTTTGGCACAGAGCCAGGAGACACCATCTAACCGCGTGAATTAAAAGGCCGTAGGATGGTGCGAACGGAGGGAGTCGAACCCTCACCCCGTTTCCAGGACCAGATCCTAAGTCTGGCGCGTCTGCCAGTTCCGCCACGTTCGCACTTGGCTGGGAGTATTGTAGCGCAGTGGCCGGCTCATTGCGCAGAAAGCACGCTTGACATGGAGCGGGCGCCCCAATAACGTGGACGGTCTGCGGGTGTGGGCGGCCCAGGAGATTGATTCGTGCGAGCCGAACAGTGGGAGCTATTCAAGCGAGCCGCCAAGCGGCAGCCCGTCGAGCGCATTCCCGTTGCGCTGATTGTCGATAGTCCGTGGGTCCCCGGCTATCTCGGAATCAGCCCCCTCGACTACTTCCTCGATCCGGAACTGTGGTTTCAATCCAACCTGCGGATCATGCGGGAATTTCCGGACGTCATTTTCTTTCCGTCGTGGTGGGTGGAGTACGGGATGGCGATCGAGACGTCGGCGTTCGGCAACCGCATCCACTTCTGGCCGGATCAGCCGCCGGGACAAACGCAGACGCTGTTTCGGATTGAAGATGCCGAGCGGCTGGCGGCGGTGAATCCGCACACCGACGGCTTCATGGCGCTGGCGCTGCAGCGCTACGGGAAGTGCAAACAGCGCATCTTCGACGCCGGCTACACGATCCCGGTGGCGACGGCCCGCGGACCGCTGTGCACCGCCGCCTTCCTGCGGGGAGTGAGCGAGTTCATGCTCGACATCGTTGAGAACCCGGATGGCGCACACAAGCTGCTAGATCGCACCACAACTGCGGTGATCGACTGGCTGAAAGCCCAGGCGGAAGTGATCGGCCCCGCCGTCGAAGGCATCTTCGTGCTCGACGACATCGTGGGCTTCCTCTCGCGGCGCTCGTACCTGGAGTTCGCGCATCCGTACCTGAAGCGGCTGTGCGAGGCCTTCCCCGCCGAGTGGGTCAAGGTCTATCACAACGACGCCAACATCCGGCCCTTTCTCGCCGACCTGGCCGAGACGGGGTTCGACGTGCTGAATTGGAGCCACAACCTCGATCTTCGCGAAGCCCGCGAGAAGACGGGCGGGAAACTGTGCCTGATGGGCAATGTTGCGCCGCTGGACATTGGGGTGCGCGGCACGCCGGCGCAGGTGCGGGCGGCCGCGCTGGAGGTGCTCGGCAAGGCAGAAGGCAAGGACATCATCCTGTCGGTTGGCGGCGGAGTCAGCCCCGGCATGCCCAAAGCAAACATCCTGGCGTTGCTGGACGCAGTGCGCGAATTCGGGACCGCCGGCGGAGCCACCGCGCA
>JAPKYU010000339.1 GCA_026394175.1 Acidobacteriota bacterium
GGCGGGTCCCCGGGTTGGGGACGATCCGGCCGGTGATCCCGCGTTTTGTGGAGAATATGTCCTCCTCAGGCGTCGGCTGCCGCGGCTGCGTGGGCTGCGTGGGCTGGGTGGGCCGCGTCGGCACGTTGCCGCCGCCGCTCCCGCTGCCGGGGGCCGGCGTCGGGGTTGGGGTCGGCTGGGCCGGCGGTTGCTGCTGGGCGAGCAGCGCAAAACCTAGCAGCAGCGTGGCACAGATCGAGTTGCCCATGGGCCTCATGGCAGCCTCCCGAAAATGGATGATTGGCTCATTGAATCATGGCCGATGGATTCACTGATAATTTGACATTCTAACGCCGCCCCCCGATTCCGGAATTCAATCGTCCATGCGGTGAATCTCAAAATCCCGGTGACAAACCGTCCGGCCACGATGATAGACTCCGCGCGGAGGAACATGCCAGCAACCGTAGTGGAATCTGCCGGCCGCCCCGGGTTGTTGCGGCAAATCGGCTTTGTCACCGCCGCGTCCGTCGTGGTCGCCAACATGATCGGGAGCGGCATCTTCACCACGTCCGGGTTCATCGCCCGCGACCTTGGCAACCCGCTGGCTCTTCTGCTGGTGTGGGCGGTTGGTGGAATCTTAGCACTGGCCGGGGCGCTTTCCTACAGCGAATTGGGGGCCGCGCTGCCGGAGGCCGGCGGCGAGTACGTCTACCTGCGCGAAGCTTATAGCCCGCTGGTGGGCTTCCTCAGCGGCTGGATGTCGTTTCTGATCGGCTTCAGCGGGGCCATCGCCAGCACGGCGCTGTTGTTCGCCTACTACCTGGCGCATTTCTTCCCGGCGGTAGCGCCGCCGCGGGCGGCGGGCATCGCCGTGGCCGTGGCCCTGGTCTGGGCCCTGACGCTGGTGCACGTCATCGGCGTGCGCACGGGCGGCGCCATGCAGCGTTTTCTCACCTTTGCCAAAGTGCTGGCCATCGCCGGCCTGCTGGTGGCCGGGCTGCTGCTGGGCAAGGGAACCACGGCGCACTTTCAGCCGGCGGCGCCGGCCAACTGGTCGGCCTTCCCCGTTTCCCTGGTGTTCGTGATGTTCGCCTACAGCGGCTGGAACGCCGCCGCCTACCTGGCCGGCGAGATCCGCAACCCGGGCCGCACCCTGCCGCTGGCGCTGGTAGCCGGCACGCTGCTGGTCACCGTCATCTATCTGGCGCTGAATTGCTTCTACCTGTATGCGCTGTCGATCGGCGAGATGTCGGGCGTGCAGGCCATCGCCGAAAAAGCCTCCATCCCGGCCTTCGGCCAGGCCGCCACGCACGTGGTTTCGGCGTTGATCATGCTGGCCATCTCGGCCGCTACCAGCGCCATGATCCTGGCCGGTCCGCGCGTCTACTACGCCATGGCCCGCGACGGCGTTCTCCCGCAGGGGATCGCGGCCATTCATCCCGGCTTCCAGACGCCGGCCCGCGCCATCATCCTGCAAAGCGTCTGGGTCACGGCGCTGATCGTCTTCTGGTCCAGCCTGGAAGGGCTGATGATGTACACCGGCTTCGCGCTGGTGGT
>JAPKYU010000316.1 GCA_026394175.1 Acidobacteriota bacterium
CCTGGCGCGATACACGGATCGCGACAAGCACCTGTGGGTCTGCAGCATGAGGCACTCCGCCGTGGTCTACGCCGACGACAGCCCCATCGTGGCCCGCGGCAAGAAGCTCACCATCAACGGCAAGTATCTCGACCGTGGCGAAACCCATTTCGAAGGATGGGTGGATACCGCCACCGGCACCCAATACCTCGCCCATATCACCTTCCCGTATAACCCCGGCGATGTGTTGCTGATTGCCAGCGAACAACAGGGAGCGAACAAGATCGAGCCCACGCTGATCTGGGAGGATGCCAAGAACCCGGCGCCGTACCAAGCCGGCTGGCAGGGCATTGGATTGTCGAACGTCCAGTTGAAGACTTCCAACGGCTACTCGCCGCACCTCTATCCGGAATACATCACCGACTGGGCGTATTATTACGCGGGCGCGCCGCGGCCGGGGTTCATGTCGCGCTTCCTGGTGGGCGAGGACGGCCTGCGGGCGCCGTATTGGCCGACCAGCCCCAACAGTTTCGGCGGGCAGATCAATGCCTCGGCCAACGGCGATCTGCCGGGCGACCTCTACCGCCTGCTGGGCGGCGTGGTATTGCGGCGCAAAGACCAGCCGCCGGCCTACGCCGGTTACATGGCCAGCGCCTTCCTGCTGCCGAAGAAATCAGACAACAACCGGGTCATTGTGCCCGGTTCGGAGGACCTGAACGGCCCGGCGGGCGAGAAGGCGCGGTTCTTCCTGGTCGGCACCCGCCCCGGAATGACCTACGAGGTGGGCACGGCGTTTGCTCCGGCAGTGCAGATCGATCCGATGGTGCCCGCCAACATCACGTTTGTCCTGCAATACCCCGACGGCAGGACCAAGGTGGCGCAGGGCAGGGGTGACAAGTTCGGAAGCTTCGTTGGCACGGAGCGCTGGACCCTGGATGTGCCCGGCGTCTACCGCTACACGCTGCAGGGCGAGTGGAACGGCTACCGGGGCGGCATGCCCGGCCTGCCGGACGACGGCGGCCACCTCTACGTCATCGAGAAGACGCGGCCGGCCGACGGCCTCGGCCTCCGCCTGACCCTGCCCGACAATTCGCTATTCCCGCCCGATGCCGGCATTCTCATCGGCGGTTTCACCACCGCCGAGGAAGTGTATTACGCCGCCGTCATGCCCGGCGCGGTTATCGATCAGGGGACCTTGCCGGTGCACGAGGGCCAGTTCTACTTCGCCCTGAATCCCACCTCCTTCTACCGAAAAACGCCTACCTACGACATCTACAACCTGGTGACCGGCAGGACCGAGATCAAGGACGTGATCCACCTGACGTTCTTCAGCCGCGAGTACACGCCCTTCCGCATCCCTTACCATTCCTTCTGCCGCCTGATCATTCGCGGCAATCGGCTGATTTATGCGCGCTGAGGGAGTATGATCTCAGACGTGGCAACCGAGCCACGACCGTGAGGGAGCGTGCCCCACTCTATAGACTGCGCGGTCGGTCTCGGTGTTGGGGACGCTCCCTCACGGTCGCGGCTCGGTCCGTTTGTTAATTAAGGAGGGGAGATGAACGAATCCAAGCGGCGAGATTTTCTGAAAACCTCGGTTGTGGCGGGGCTGTCCCTCGCCGTAGCTCCGGCCATCGGCAGCAGCGTGCTGGGCGCCAACGACCGCATCCGCGTGGCGGTGATCGGGCTGCGCGGCCGCGGACGCGAGCTGATTAACTCCTTCCACCAGCTTGCCGGCGAGAACGTCGAAATCGTCGCGCTTTGCGACGTCGATCAAGCGGTGCTGGAGGAGCGCACGGCCGCCTACGAAAAGCTTTCCGGCAAGAAGGTTCAGACCCTCGGCGATATGCGAAAAGTGCTCGACGACAAGTCGATCGACGCGGTCGGCTTCGCCACGCCCAACCACTGGCACGCCTTGGGAACCGTGTGGGCCTGCCAGGCGGGCAAGGACGTGTATGTCGAGAAGCCCGGCTCACACAGCATTTTCGAGGGGCGGAAAGTGATGGAGGCGGCGGCCAAGTACAAGCGCATCGTCCAACACGGCACGCAGAACCGCAGCAGCCCCAACATCGTCGAAGGCATTCAGAAACTCAAGGAAGGCGTGATCGGCCGCGTCTACCTGGCGCGCGGCATCGCCTTCAAGGGGCCGCGGGCCGCGCTGGGCAGGATCGACGCCGATCCGGCGCCGCCCGGGCTGGATTGGGACCGCTGGCTTGGACCCGCCCCCAGCACGCCGTACTCGAAGGTGCGCCATCGCTCCTGGCACCAGATCTGGGAGTACGGCAACGGCGATATCGGCAACCAGGGCGTTCATGAACTGGATATCATGCGCTGGGCGCTCGATCTGGATACTCATCCCACCAAGGTCGTCTCCATGGGCGGCAAGTATGTCGCCAAGGACGACACCGACGCGCCCCAGGTCCACGCCACCATGTTCGAGTATGCCGGACGCGACCTGATGGTCCAGTTCGAGACACGCAGCGGCCTGACCAACACCGAAGCCGGGATGGGCGCCGAGTATCCATTCCTCGACAAGCGCAACGTCGTCGGCGTGATTTTCATCGGGACCGAGGGATTCATGATCCTGCCCGACTACTCCAGCTACCACACCTTCCTCGGCCCCAAGCGCACGCCGGGACCGAAGGCGGTGGGCGCGGGCGACATCTCGAACCTGCCGCACTTCGCCAATTTCATCAAGGCGATGCGCAGCCGCAAGCCGGAAGACGCCACCGCCGGGCCCAAGGAACTGCACTACTCGGCCGCTCTGCCGCACCTGGCCAACATCGCCTGCCGGACCGGCCGCATGCTGCAGTTTGACCCCAAGACCGAGCGCTTCACCGGCGACGAGGAGGCCAATAAACTGCTCCGGCGGCAGTACCGGGCGCCGTACGTCGTCCCGGACAAGGTGTGAAACAAGGGAATCTGCGGGAATCGGCGAAATTCGCGGAGTGGCATCGCGGAGGACCCCAGCGGATGCGAAACAGGCATTTTGCGCTTTGTTGCTGGGTGGTTGCGGTGGCCGTCGCGCATTCCGCTTGCGGGCGCACGGGGAGCGTCGAGCCGAACAAGCTGCGCATCTTCGGCGCGCTGCCCGCGGCCATCGAGCAGCGGTCGCCGACGCCGATCGCGCCGGAGCGAATCGCGCTGGGCCGCATGCTCTTTTACGAGCGCCGGCTTTCGAAGAGCGGGGTGATCTCCTGCAATTCCTGCCACGCGCTGGACAACTACGGCGTCGATAACGAGCCGACCTCGGATGGCCACCAGGGCACCCGCGGCGAGCGCAACTCCCCCTCCGTCTACAACGCCGCCGGGCACTTCGCGCAGTTCTGGGACGGCCGTGCTCCCGATGTCGAAGAGCAAGCCAAGGGGCCGGTGCTCAATCCAGTGGAAATGGCCATGCGCTCCGAGCAGGCGGTGGTGGCGGTGCTCAAATCCATCCCGGAATACGTCGAGGCCTTCAAGAGAGCCTTCCCGGACGACAAGGACCCCGTGACCTTCGACCACGCGGCGCTGGCCATCGGCGCCTTCGAGCGCGGCCTGGTGACGCCTTCGCGCTGGGACCGCTTCCTGCGTGGCGACCACGCGGCCCTGACGCCCGCGGAGATCGCCGGCTTCAACACCTTCCTGCAGAGCGGTTGCGCCTCCTGCCATGCCGGCACTTACGTGGGCGGGAAGATGTTCCAGCGCATCGGCCTGCTGCGCGACTGGCCCGACCAGTCCGATCCCGGCCGCTACAAGCTCACCCGCAGCGAAGCCGACCGCATGGTGTTCAAGGTGCCATCGCTGCGCAACGTCGCCAAGACCGCCCCCTATTTCCACAACGGCAAGGTGAAGACCCTGGAAGAAGCTGTTTCCTATATGGCCGAGTACCAGCTCGGAAAGAAACTGACGGAAGGCGAAGTCAGGGCGATCGTGGCCTGGCTGCAGGCGTTGACCGGCGAAATCCCGGCCAGCTATATCAAAAGGTCACAGGTGGCAGGTGACAGGTGAGCTACCTGCAAAACTCGGCGAAACGAACCCGGTAACAGAGCCGCGAGCGTAAGCGAGCGGGTGCTGGCGCAGCGCCACCGCACTATTTCAAGGGTCCGTACCGCTGCGCAGGTACCCGCTCGCTTACGCTCGCGGCTCTGTTGGCCGCTGGTTCGAATTTTGCAGGCACTCTCCCGCCACCTGCCACCTTCCCGCCGATGCTAAAATTCCCTACAGGAGACAATGATGAAACTGACGCCCGGGAAATTGCAGGGCATGGAAGCGCTTGCCGATAAGCGCGGGGTGATCGCCGCGGCGGCCATGGACCAGCGCGGATCACTCAAAAAGCCGCTCGAAGCCGCCGGCGCGAACCCCACGCCGGAGATGATGGCCGAATTCAAGACGGCCGTCACACGGATTCTGACCCCGCACGCCAGCGCCATTCTGCTGGATCCGGAGTATGGCCTGGAGGCCGCCAGGCAGCGGGCCAAGAACGCGGGCCTGCTACTGGCCTACGAGAAGAGCGGTTACGATAACACGCGGCCCGGCCGCCTGCCCGACTTTCTGGAACACTGGTCGGCGCTGCGGTTGAAGGAAGCCGGAGCCGACGCGGTCAAGGTCCTCATCCATTACACTCCGCACGAGGACCAGAAGGTCAACGACGAAAAGCACGCCTGGATCGAGCGCATCGGCGCCGAGTGCGTGGCCCACGACATTCCCTTCTTTCTGGAGTTCGTGGGCTACGACCCGAAGGGCGGAAGTGAAAAGGCGCCGGAATTCGCGAAGATCAAGCCGGAAGTCGTGGCCCGCAGCATCGAGGAGTTTTCCAAGGACCGCTACCACGTCGATGTGCTGAAAGTCGAAATCCCGGTGAACCTGCAATACGTGGAAGGCACGCGCTCGTTCAAAGGTCCTGCGGTCTCCGGCCGCCGGCAGGCGCTGGAACATTACCGCGCCGCCGCCGCGGAGGCCCGCCGGCCGTTCATCTACCTGAGCGCCGGCGTCAGCAACGCCCAGTTCATCGAGAGCCTGGAGATGGCGGCCGAGGCGGGCGTGAAGTTCAACGGCGTCCTGTGCGGGCGGGCCACCTGGGCCGGCGGCATCCCGGAGTACGCCCGGGGCGGATTGAAGGCGCTGGAAGCCTGGCTTTCCGACCAGGGCGTGAAGAACATCAACGCGGTCAATGCCGCGCTCGCCAACGCCAGCCCCTGGTCCGCAGCCTCGTAAATGGGACACAGATGAACACTGATAAACACAGATCAGTGTTCATCTGCGTTTATCTGTGTCCTGTCTTCCGGCGAGCCAGCTTGCGATCTCGGCTTCGCTGGCTACCGCCTCCTTCACCGCCAGTGCCGCTTCCCTGCCCGCGGCGCGATAGGCGTCGCGCGCCCAGTCCGCCCTGAAGGTCGTGCCCGTATTGTGGATCAACAGCGGCGCGGGTGCGATCAGGGCGGTCGCGGTACGAAAGTCGCCGGCGCGGCGAATCAGCGGAATGAAAAGTTTCTCCAGGTAGGCGGCGTCGTTCTCAGTTTCGAATTGCCAGGCATCGGCGGCGGTGCGTGCCGCGAAATCCTGGGGCGCCAGCGCGCGCGCCAGCAGCACCCACAGCCCGGCGCGATCCATCCCCACCAGGCTCACTTCGCCAAGCTCGACTGCCCCGGACGGCTTGGCCCTGGCGTCCTGCTGCAGTTGCTTGCGCCCGTTCAAGTAGGTGAGGGCGGTCAGAATATCCTGCACGCGCTCGGCATCATCGGTGCGGTTATAGGTGGTGAACATGCGGTCGGACATGTCGCGCGTGCCGAGGTGCTCGCCGGTCTGGAAGGCGTCGATGCTGAAGACGGCGCTGCCCCGGCGAAGCAGCTCCGCGGCCAGCGGGGAAGCGCCGGCGGAGTTCTTCCCCTCCGGGTGCATGACGAAGACCACCGGTATGGGAAGCGGCTTGCCGGCACGGGGCTTGGGCGGGAGCCAGAGGGCGGCCGGGATGCGGTCACCGCGCCCGCCGCGGCCCAGCAGGATCCTGGCCGGGAGCGCGGACGTCTGGTCCGCAGTCGCCTTCCGGCCGGTCGTGTCGCGCCCGGGACGCCCGCGCTCCCAGGCCGACGGGTCGCCTTCCGCGGCAATCACGGCCTCCGCCGCCGACGGTACTCGAGCGGCCAGCGACTGCCGTAGCGCCACGCCCATCACCTCGCGGAAGCGCGCCAGACCGACGGCGTCGGCGGGCTTCAGCGCCGCCAGTTGCCGCTCTGCGACGGCGATGCGCTGCTCGACCAGCGTCTGCTCATTCACGCCCGGCGGGCGCTCACGTCCGTAAAAGACCAGCATGTCGCTGGGGAACTCGACCCGGACGTTGCGCTCCTTGAAATGCGCGGCGTCCTTGTCGGCCAGCACCCACTGGCCAAAAAAGGCATACATGGCCTCGCGGCTGTCGCGGTTGTAGTTGTGCGGCGCGTTGAACTGCCGCATCTGCACCTTGTCCTCCGCGCCCAGCAGCCGGTAAATGCTCTGGACGGCGGGGAATTCTTCCTTGGGGGTGTTCTTGGTCCAGTCGCCGGTGGCGGCCACCATCAGCAGCGGCCGCGGAGCGGCCAGCGCCCCGACCTCGACGTTAAACGTATCCAGGCGGAGGTTGGCGGCGTTTTCGCAATTCGAGCCTCCCTGCATGGACGCCGAGATCATGTTGACGGGGACGGCGGCCGCGATGCGGTCATCGACGGCGGTCAGCAGGAACGTCTGCGTCCCGCCCCCCGACGCGCCGGTGGCCACCAGGCGCTTGCCGTCCACATCGGGAAGCGACTGCAGAAAATCCAGACCCCGGATGCTGTTCCACAACTGCAGGCCGAGCACGTTGACGCCCCACAACTGTTCGCGCTTGCCCCCGAACTGGTGGGAGATCTGCTGGCTGTCGTTGTAGCCGACCATGTCCGGCGTGAACACCACGTAGCCCTGGCGGGCCAGGTTGATGGCGCGCGCCGGGATCGAGCCGACTTCGTCGTGGTGCAACCGGCCGTAGGCCCAGTGCCCGTGCGGGCTCCAAACGCTCGGAAACGGCCCCGGGCGCTTCTCGGTGGGGATCGGCCGGTACAGGTTGCCGGTGCAGTAGAAACCCGGATAGCTCTCGAAGTAGGCCTTCTCGATGGTGTAGCCGTCGCGCGCCAGTTTGCCGAACACCTGCGCCTTCAGCGGCGTGCGTTCCGGCATCGGCCACAGCCCCGCGGACATCAGCACCTGGCGGCGCAAATCCAGCGCCCGCGCTTCCCAGGTCTCGCGGCTGGGGTAGGACTTGAAATCGACGTGCGTGTTGGTGTTGCGCACCTGGAACCGCGCGTCCACATCCGGTATTTGCTGCGCGCAAGCGAACCCAGCGAGCCACAATGTCAGAGCGATGACAGCTTTCATAGCGGTGAATTTCACCACAAAGCCACGAAGAACACAAAGGGCACAAAGTGACCTGCTTGGTGCTACTTTGTATTTGTGGTGGCTTTGTGGTGAAAGCACTTGTTACCGGAGCGACGGGCTTTATCGGGCGGCGGCTGCTTCCCTGGCTGAAATGGCCGGTGGTGCTCACGCGCGACCCGGAGCGCGCCAGAACCGCCCTGACGAATGTTGAGCTACACCGCTGGGAACCTGAGGCCGCTCCCCCGCCCGCTGAGGCCTTCCGTGGGGTCGATACCGTTTTCCACCTGGCGGGCGAATCGGTGGCGGCCGGCCGCTGGTCGGCTGCCAGAAAGCAGCGGATTCGTGACAGCCGCGTGCTGGGCACCCGCCACCTGGTGGCCGCGTTGGCTTCCCTGAAGTAGCGCCCCGCCCTGCTGGTCTGCGCTTC
>JAPKYU010000232.1 GCA_026394175.1 Acidobacteriota bacterium
TCAGCGAGCGGGTGCCCCGCAAGGCCAACGCAGCGCTGCGCCAGCACCCGCTCGCTGACGCTCGCGGCTCTGTTGCTGCGTAATTCCGCAAGTCCCTCACCTGGCACCTGACACCCGGCGCCTGAGACCTGAAAAGCATGAACGCATGTTATGCTACCTAATAAATGGAGGTTAGCAGGTGCGTTTTGCGGAACGAATGAGCCGGCTGGGAACCGAAACGGCTTTTGAAGTGCTGGTGCGGGCCCGGAACCTGGAGGCCCAGGGCCGCGAGATTATCCACCTGGAGATCGGCGAGCCTGACTTCCAGACGCCGCGGAACGTGATTGAAGCGGCGCAGGAGGCCCTGGACAAGGGCTGGACGCACTACGGCCCGCCGCAGGGCTATCTGGATTTGCGCGAAGTGATCGCCGCGCACGTCGCCGAGAGCCGCGGCATTGCGGTCCGCCCCGAGCAGGTGGTGGTGGTGCCCGGCGGCAAGCCCATCATGTTCTTCGCCATGCTGGCCTTGCTCGATCCCGGAGACGAAGTGATCTACCCCAACCCCGGCTTCCCGATTTACGAATCGATGATCCGTTTTCTGGGCGCCGTGCCGCAACCGCTGCGGCTCTCCGAGGAGCGAGGTTTCGCCCTGGACCTGAACGGTTTGGCGGACCTGCTGAACGAACGCACGCGGCTGGTCATCCTCAATTCGCCCCAGAATCCCACCGGCGGCGTCCTGCCCCAGGACGACCTGGCCGAAATCGCCAGGCTGTGCGCCCGGCGCGACCTGCTGGTTCTCTCCGACGAGATTTACAGCCGCATCATTTATGAGGGCCGCCATCGCTCGATCGCCTCGTTCCCCGGAATGCCGGAGAAGACCATCATTCTGGACGGTTTTTCGAAGACCTATGCGATGACCGGCTGGCGCCTGGGATACGGCGTCATGCCAACAGAGTTGGCAAAGGCGGTCGAACGCCTGCAGGTGAATGCCACCTCCTGCACGGCGAGTTTCACGCAGCGGGCCGGCCTGGCCGCCCTGACCGGGCCCCAGGACCCGGTTTGCTGCATGGTCGAGGAATTCCGCAAACGCCGCGATTTGATGGTCGCCGGCCTGAACCAGATTCCCGGCTTTCGCTGCACGTTGCCCGGCGGCGCTTTCTACGCCTTTCCCAACATCACCGGCACGGGCCGCTCCTCGCGGGAGTTAGCGGAGCTGCTGCTGGAAAGCGCCGGCGTCGCCTGCTTGTCGGGCACCGCGTTCGGCCAGTTCGGGGAAGGGTACCTCAGGTTCTCTTACGCGAACTCGGAGGAAAACATCAGAAAGGCGCTGGAGCGGATTGACAGCGCCGTCCGCGAAACAGCCGGCTGTAGGCCGTAGGCTGTGGGCTGTAGGCTGTAGGCCCTGTCGCAAACGCTGCTACTTGCGGTCAGCCTACAGCCCACAGCCTACAGCCTATTTCACCGCAATCACCCAGATAGGCGTGCGCACCCAGGTGAGCACCCAGGACAGGTCATCGGACACCTGATGGATGTCGGCCCGGTTGCCCAGCGGGCCGATCACATGAGCGGTCAGGTCCCGGTCCCGCGTGATGATCACACCCACATCAATCATTCCTTCGCGCTCGGCCAGCAGAAAGCGGAAATAATCGCGGTAAAACATTTCCCGGCGGGAAAACTCCAGCTCCATGGCCACGCGGTTCTTGTACAGGTCGAAGTAATGCGGCCGATTGGTGCGTTTCGACACCAGTACCTCGGATTTCCACCCGTGCTTCATGAAGGCAGCTCTGATCAGCCGGTGCGCGGGATCCTCAGGAAGCCCCCAAGAGCATTTGACCGTGTGCAGAATTTCAGCGATCTCTTCCTTCAGACCCGGCTTGGCAGTCAAGATGTCTTCGGCATGGCAGTAATCGATAGTCCGCTGTTCCATGAGATAAAGGCCGATTCTCTCAATAAACACAATAATGGTGAAAATTCATTAACAATTTTGGCCGTGGTGCCAAAAAAGGAAACAGGGCAAATGTAGCGGCGGACGTGGCCTCGGCGACACGCGCCCCTCGATCGCGCCGGTGGGCTGCGGCGATCGCTACTCCACGCGGGAGCGCGGGAAACAGGCCTGCCAGGCGTACCAGTATTGGAGGCGATAGGGAACCAGCGGCAGGCGGTGCCCCTCCATGCGGCCGCCGGTGGCCAGGCCGGTCAGGTCCCAGCGACTGACGGTCTGCTCATCGATCATGTAGGGGGGAGTGGGGCGGCCAAACAGATCGCCGGCGCCGCGGCGCAGGCTGAGCGTCTGCCCGCGCGCCTCCCGGCGCACAACACGCACCGTGGAAGTAGCCGGGTCATAAACAACAGCCAGCGCCTGCTGGTCGGCCGCAACGTCCACGACCAGATCGTTCTTCACTCTCTCGAAGGAAACCGCCAGGCGATCACCCCCGCTGACGATGCCGACCACCAGCGCCTTGCCACTCATGCGCGGCTCGCGCAGCTCGGTATGGCCCAGCCCCAGGCGCTGCGAATCGGCATCGTACTTCGCGTACATCGAGGACCTGATGGCGCTGTCGGCCCCGGCCTTTTCCAGAACCAGCGTGCCCGGCTGCTCTTTCCTCCAGGTTTTCCACGTCGTCTGGAGGACGGGCAATTCGCTCAACCGCGTGCCGCTGCCCGCCAGCGGGCCTTCGACGGGGATTCCTTCGGCCTGCGACCAGATAGTGCCGGTCTCGCGGTCGCGAACCACCAGTTGATCGCGGAGCAGCCGCCCGTCGCTTTCCAGGGTGAGCCGGCGATCCCCGGCGGTCCGCACATACACCACCGCCGCGTGGGAGAAGGGGCACCAGGTGATGGCCACGGAGCGGCTGCCGAAACGGTCGTTTACCACCAGGCGGCGTTCGAGCTGCCAGACCGAATAGGCGCGCGCCTCCCCGCTGTATAGCAGCCCAAGCACCGGCTCGTCGGCGCTGAGAAAAGCATCGGCTTTTTTTGCGTCCACGAAGGCAGGGTCCGTGATTGCGGGCACGCCGTCGGCCGGGGCGAAGGAAAACAATTCCGGCTTGCCCTGGCTGCGCTGCTGGGCGGCCCAGGCCGCCAATGCGACAGCGAGTGAGATGACCAGTAAGGGGAAGACCGAAGGCAGAAGGCGGAAGGCAGCAAAACGCTCGTTTGCCGCCTTCTGCCTTCCGCTTTCCGCCTTCGTTCCGCCGGCAGGCGGGCTAACCGGTTGATGGGCAACCGTTTCGCCCATGATACAATTCATGGTATGAATGTGCTTGACAAGGCCCAACATATAGCGTTACAGTGCCTTCCGCCCTCCGGTACACTTGCAATGCATCAGGCGGGCCAATTCGGCATCTAAAGAAGATTAGCACCAATCCGCACGGGCCTGGGCGCCTTGCCGCCAGGAGGTTCCAATGGGTCAGATTTCCGTGGATGTGAAGGCCAGCCTGGAAGCCAATCTCAAGGCGCCCCCGGGACAACCTGTTCACCACGGCATCCGGTTCCCGCGCTTTTTCACCACCGGCGAGATTTCTCCCTACGACGAGGTGCAATGGGAGACCCGCACGGCTTCGATCGCCAGCGAACGGGGCAAACTGCTGTTCGAGCAAAAAGACGTCGAGGTCCCCAAGGATTGGTCGCAGACGGCCACCAATATCGTGGCCAGCAAGTACTTCCACGGGGGGCCGGGAACGGAGCAGCGGGAAACCAGCGTGCGGCAACTGGTGCGTCGCGTGGTGGACACCATCGCCGACTGGGGCTTGGCCGGCGGCTACTTCGCCAGCGCCGAAGACGCCGAGAACTTCCGCGATGACCTGGCCCACCTGATGCTGCGGCAGAAGGCCAGCTTCAACTCACCCGTGTGGTTCAACGTGGGCACGCCCAAACACAGCTACGGCTGGGCCTGGGACGAGAGCCGGGGCCGGATCCGGGCGGTGGAGAAGCAGGAGCGCCGCCCGCAGTGCTCGGCCTGCTTCATCAACTCGGTCCACGATTCGCTGGATTCCATCCTGACCCTGGCCAAGACCGAGGGCATGCTGTTCAAGTTCGGCTCCGGCACCGGCACCAACCTCTCCACGCTGCGCGAACACGAGGCGCCGTTGAGCGGCGGGGGGCGGGCCTCGGGCCCGCTCAGCTTCATGCGCGGCTTCGACGCCTTCGCCGGGGTGATCAAGAGCGGCGGCACCACGCGGCGGGCCGCCAAGATGGTGATCCTCAACATCGAGCACCCCGACATCGAGGAGTTCATCTGGTGCAAGGCCAGGGAAGAGCGCAAGGCCTGGCGGCTGGTGGAGTGCGGCTATGACAGCTCGCTGGACGGCGAGGCCTACAGCTCCATCTTCTTCCAGAACGCCAACAACTCGGTGCGGGTCACCGACGAGTTCATGCGGGCGGTGGAAGCGGACGGGGAGTGGTGGACGCGCTCGGTGCTGGAGCGCCGCCCGGTCAAGAAGTACCGGGCCCGCGACCTGCTGCGCTGGATCTCGGAGGCCACCCAGCAGTGCGGCGATCCCGGGCTGCAGTTCGACACCACGGTGAACCGCTGGCACACCTCCAAGAGCAGCGGCCGCATCAACGCCTCCAACCCCTGCAGCGAGTACATGTTCCTGGACGACACGGCCTGCAACCTCTCGTCGCTGAACCTGATGAAGTTCCTCAACGGGCAATTCGACGTCGCGGCCTTCCGCCACGCCGTCGATACCATGATCGTGGCCCAGGAAATCCTGGTGGATAACGCCAGCTACCCGACCGAGCGGATCGCGCGGAACTCGCACGACTACCGGCCGCTGGGGCTGGGCTTCGCCAACCTGGGGGCGCTGCTGATGGCCTGCGGCCTGCCCTACGATTCCGAGGAGGGGCGGGCCATGGCCGGGGCGGTCGCCGCCGTCATGCACGGCCAGGCCTGCCTGACCAGCGCGCGGCTGGCCGCCGGCCTGGGGCCCTTCGACCACTACGCGCCGAACCGCGAGTCGTTCCTCGGCGTCATCGGTATGCACCGCGAGGCGGTGGGCCGCATCCCGGCGCGCACGGCGCCGCCGGCGCTGTTGGAGGCGGCCCGCTCCATCTGGGACGAGTGCCTGGAAAGCGGACGTATCTGCGGCTACCGCAACGCCCAGGTGACCGTCATCGCCCCCACCGGAACCATCGGCTTCATGATGGATTGCGACACCACCGGCATCGAGCCGGAGCTGGCCCTGGTGAAATTCAAGCGCCTGGTGGGCGGCGGCATGATCAAGATCGTCAACCAGACGGTGCCGGCCGCGCTCATCAAGCTGGGCTATTCCACCGAGCAGGTGAGCGACATCGTGGGCTTCATCGACGGGCAGGGCACCATCGAAGGCGCCCCGCACCTGCAGCCCCAGCACCTGCCGGTATTCGACTGCTCGTTCCGCGCCGCCCGCGGCGCCCGCTCCATCTCCTACATGGGGCACATCAAGATGATGGCCGTGGTCCAACCTTTTGTTTCCGGCGCCATCTCCAAAACGATTAATATGCCGGAAGAGTCCACTGCGGAGCAGATCGCCGAAGCCTACATCCAGGCCTGGAAGCTGGGCTTGAAGGCGGTGGCCATTTACCGCGATGGCTCGAAGAAGGTGCAGCCCTTGAGCACGGAGAAGAAGATGCCGCAGAAGACCGGCGCACAGGCGGAGGCCAACGGCGCTCCGGTCGCCGAGCTACGCCGCCGCAAGCTCCCCGACGAGCGCCGCTCCATCACCCACAAGTTCTCCATCGCCGGCCACGAGGGCTACATCACCGTGGGCATGTACCCGGAGGGGATGCCGGGCGAGGTGTTCATCACCATGGCCAAGGAAGGCTCCACGGTCAGCGGCCTGATGGACAGCTTCGCCACCGCCATTTCCCTGGCCCTGCAGTACGGCGTGCCGCTGAAGGTGCTGGTGGACAAGTTCAGCCACGTGCGCTTCGAGCCCAGCGGCTTCACCGGCAACCCGGAGGTTCCGTTTGCCAAATCGGTGATGGATTACATCTTCCGCTGGCTGGGGGTGAAGTTCCTCTCGCCGGAGTACCGGCACAGCGAGGCGGAGCCGGACGACGCCGCCCCGCCGCTGCGCCCCACCGAGCCCGAGCCGCAGATGACGCTGCCCATCACCCGGCCGCCCACCTCCTCCGACGCCCCGGTCTGCGCCGACTGCGGCAGCATCATGACCCGTAGCGGAAGCTGCTACAGGTGCGAGAACTGCGGCTCCACCTCCGGCTGCAGTTAAACTCGAAGGAGTAGTCGCATGGCCTCGATCCGCGGACGGAAGAGGAGCGGCGCAGAAGCACATCGCGCGCAACCCCGGCGCACAGATTCAGCGCGCGTCCAACCGCGCCTCAGCGCGAGACGCAAGGCGCGGTTTCATTCCGCGCTGCTCGACTGGTTTTGCGTTCACGGCAGGAGGTATCCATGGCGAACGCGACCGACGCCCTATGGTGTGTTTATTTCCGAATTCATGCTCCAGCGGACGGGCGCGTCTCAGGTGGTTCCGGTGTACCGGGCGTTCGTTAGGACGTTCCCTACATTGAAAAAGGCGGCGAACGCCTCGGTCGGACAGCTAAGGCGGATTCTTCAGCCCCTCGGCAGAGTGGAGCGCGCTCCCGTTTTGAAACGGGCATTGGACCGTTTTGGGACCGATTTTCATTCAAGGATCCCTCGCGGCATCGCGGACCTCCGTAAGGTTCCAGGGATCGGCGAATACACTGCCCGCGCGATAGCCTGCTTCGGCTACGGGAAGCAGCTTGCCCTTTTAGATCCAAACATTTATCGCCTGCTTTCACGCGCTCTAGGGCTGGCGAGTGAGAGGGAAAGGATTCACACAGACCCAGGGCTTTGGCGCTTTATGGATGGCATCCTACCTGCTAGTAATTCTAGGGAATTCAACCTCGCGATGTTGGATCTCGGGGCGACAATATGCCGCTCCAGGGCACCTAGATGTTTGGAGTGCCCTCTTTCTCGATGGTGCGCATTCCGTAACGCGGGGGCCAAGCGATGAGAAAGTACACCTTCATCGACCTTTTCTGCGGGGCGGGCGGCTTGGCCGAGGGATTCCGGCAGGCGGGCTTCGAGTCCGTCTTCGCGGTGGAGATCGACAAAGCAGCAGCAGCCACCTACGAAGCAAACTTTCACCACCCCGTTTTCACCAAGCCGATCGAGCAGCTTCGCCGTGTGCCGGTGACCGCGGACCTTGTCATTGGCGGACCACCCTGCCAGGGATTCTCCCCGCTAGGCAGGTTTACACCGAGCAAAGAACAGGAAACAAATCACATTCGGATGAATGCACTCTGGCGCCACTTCCTGACGGTGGTAAAACGGGTGCAACCGCTCGCGTTCGTAATGGAGAACGTTCCAGAGTTTCTGCGGTCGGCTGAATTCCCAAGGGTCAAGCGCGCGGCCGAGAAACTGGGGTACCTCATAGCGGCGGATGTGTTGAGAGCGGTCGACTTCGGTGTACCCCAGTGCCGTCGCCGGGGATTCATCCTGGGGACAAGAGGGTTCATCCCGGCGCTTCCGCAGCGGACCGGAGAGCGGAA
>JAPKYU010000139.1 GCA_026394175.1 Acidobacteriota bacterium
GTCGCTGCCGCGTTCGACCTTGGACCTTCAGACCTTGGACCTTGGACCTTGGACTTTGGACCAAAGGAGCCCCCTACCCAGCCGGTGAACATCAACACCGCCTCGGCCGCGGAGCTGCAGA
The DNA here is from genome assembly GCA_026394175.1 of Acidobacteriota bacterium. Classification (GTDB taxonomy): domain Bacteria; phylum Acidobacteriota; class Terriglobia; order JAJPHL01; family JAPKYU01; genus JAPKYU01. Next base: position 122 of record JAPKYU010000139.1, read on the forward strand.
AGCTGCCGGGGATCGGCCCGGCCACCGCGCGCTCGATTGTGCGCTACCGCGAGCGCAACGGCCCCTTCCGCCGCGTAGAAGAGTTGCTGATCGTCCGGGGCATCAGCCGCTCGCGCTTGAAGGCCCTGCGCCCGTACATCACCGTGGAAGCTTCAAAACTGCGCTAGCTGCAGATCTCGCCGATTCCGCCAGATTATTCGCCCGCGCAATCTGCGGAATCTGCGCAATCTGCGGCTAAGGGTCCCCGCAATCCGAAATCCGCAATTCTTGACTCTCCCGCAGCCCCTTCGCTACTATGGATGGATTGTCACCCAACGGCGGTATCGTCTAGGGGCTAGGACACCAGATTCTCAATCTGGGAACCCGGGTTCGATTCCCGGTACCGCTACCAAAATCCCTTCCGCTACAGAACGCTGTCGCACGCCACCGTAGGCAGTTCCAAGCGGAGCATCCGGTGTGCCATTGCAGGAGAATCAGGAGCGGAAGCGCCGTGCGGTCGCGAAGCGGCTGGCGAGGCCGCGGCTCGAGAAGCCCCAGGCCTTCTTGAAAGCGGAGGGACGCCGAGCGGCAAAAACCCCGGTTGGGGCTAACTCCCCTCAGCGGCGGTCCCAGGACTGCCGTTCTGGGCGGGCTTTGCAGGCAGCATTGGCGACCGGAGATAATGGGGGCGCCACGGCACAGAAGCGCACTATACTGGAGGCACCATGAGACTTCTAGTCGGATCCGAAAAGCCCAACCCAGGCGTGACGAGAAAGAGAAATCCCGAACGCACGCGGGGCAGGCTACGCCAGATCCGCGAGGAGATCATTGCCGAGGGCACTCGCCTCCTGACCCTGCAGGAGATACGTGACGAAGTAGCCGAGCGGAGGGGCGGTCGCCGCACCTATAGCGCGAAGCACCGATGAAGCGAACTTTTGTTGATGCGGGTGTGCTCATCGCGGCGGCGCGTGGGCAAGGCTCTCTAGCGGAGCGCGCACTCGCGATTCTGGAGGATTCTGGCCGTGAATTCGCAGCCAGTGGGTTCGTGCGGCTTGAAGTCCTGCCGAAAGCGATTTACCACGGGAACCAGAAAGAAGCAAAGTTTTACAGAGAGTTCTTCACCACGATTGTGGACCATTGGGCCCACGACGTGGACGGCCTCTTGCGGGACGCATACATCATCGCGGGCGAGGTCGGCCTGGCCGCCATGGATGCATTGCACGTCGCCGCCGCCGCCGCGCTGAATTGTGACGAGCTAATCACAACAGAAAAACCAGGCCGTCCAATCTACCGAAATCGTTCAGTCCGCGTGGTTTTTCTGGGAAGGTAGCCTTCGGAAGCAGGTCCCCAAAAAGCGCCGCAGACGGCGCCAGGTGTGAGAGGCCGCCAAGGCGCTGCGGGACGCTGCCATTCTCGCCGCGGAAAGCGGGATGGACAAATTCAGCCTGGCGCGATTGATGGGCCGCAGCTCGCCGCGGGTGGCCGAGCGCTACTACGTCCACGTCACTGAGCGGCACGTGACGGCCCGCTTCGAGCGCTTTTCCGAGTACGTCGCCAAGAAGCAAATCGACGCTTTCCCCGCCCTGACCGACAGGCCCCAATAGAGTCCTCTTTCGGTAGTGGGTCACTTTGGCGAGTCAGTCTCGCCGCTGAGCCTGCATGCCCTGCGACCCGCTGCGGCGTGTTCATTCCTGCGAGATATCAGGCAACCTCCAAGGAGCCAGTGCTGAATCTCCTGTCGAGCATGCGACGGCTTGTGACAAGGGGATTCCGCAACAGCAATCCGATCACTGCGAGGGTTCCGCCCGACATGGCGGTCCTTCCATGTCAAAGTCTAACTCCTGAGGTTCAGCGGCGGCGCTCTCGCGCCGTCCGCTGCAACCGCTTGTTGGGCGGCGACTGAGCTTGCTGCTCAATCGCAAACATCTGCCGGAGCACCTTCTCCGAACTCAGGCATCTAGCGATTCAGCGAGCGCGATGAGCAGTCGGCCGCCGTCCCCCTGCCAAGCGCTGCCGTGCATGCAAGCGAGCATCCTTGGCTTGGCTGCCGCCAAGCGGGCCATCAGCGAACGGACGTTTTTCGCGTGCGAATAGTAGTCCATCTGCTTTCGGAAGGCCTCACTCGACTCAAGGATGTCCGAAGAAGTAAGAGGAGGAAGATTAGCACCGCCTTGGGTGAAAAGGTCGCCACACAGAAGACTGCTGGTCTTTTCCTCCATCAGGTATCCACACTCCCATGCGTGGGGCAGATGTGGTGTGTCGAACCAGCGAACGCGATGACTGCCGAGTGAGAGGGTTTCGCCGTCAGTCAGAACGCGTGCGGGCTTGTCGAAGCAGTCGCCATTGATCATTGCATTGACTTGACCGCACAACGGCACCGCGTTCGGGGCGAGGCTGAGGAACTCGGCCAGCGAGCCACACTCGTCAGATTCATAGTGCGAGAATCCTATGAACCGCAGGTCCTTGACCCCTAGGACGCTGGAGATTGCTTCCTGGACTAGCAAGTGCATTCTCCTTGGCCCTGTGTGAAAAAGCAACGGCTGATCGTCTACGAGCAAATACTGGTTGAATGAGAAGCCGCCGGGGACTTCACTGACGGGGGTGCTGATCCGGTAGATTCCCTCGGCGACCTCATCTACGCGAGTCCCGGTCTGTTTGTTGGTCACGCCCATGATGCCCTCCTCTCAAGATTGAACTCCTTTATCACGTGGGGAATCACCGCGTAGGTGCATTCCCTCTTTGTCCGCCCACCGGCTTCGGCCTCAGCTGCGGCCTGGAGTTTCTACATTTTTCCACCAATCGAAGACGCATCGTTCCACCGGCGGTCGAGAGGCTAAAGCCCGCTTCCAGCGGGCTTTCCCGAAGGGTTAATAGGCCAGCCGTTTACGGCTGGTACGAGGAGCAACCAGATTCAGAAGCCCGTTTCAACGGGCTTCTCGTTCAACGGCTTCAGCCACCGCCCCATGCCGAGCCGCGAAACACGGAGAAGCGGCTAAAGCCTCTGTCCGAGAAGGCCGTTGGAAACGGCCTTCCCCGAA
>JAPKYU010000169.1 GCA_026394175.1 Acidobacteriota bacterium
CATGGACCAGGGGATCGGCCGAATCATCAAGTGCCTCGAGGATAACGGCATCGACCGGAACACGATGGTCGTTTTCCTCTCCGACAACGGAGGCTGCGCCGAATACAGCATCTATGGCGGTCTGATGGCAAAGAAGACCTACAACACCTTCGAGGATGACGGCGGCCCGAAGAGTTACGACAGCTACGGCCAAGGCTGGGCCTGTGCGAGCAATACGCCATTCCGTTATTTCAAACACTACATCCACGAAGGCGGGATCTCGACGCCCATGATCGTGTATTGGCCGGCCGGGGCGAAATCCGACGGCAATTTCCGTCGCCAGGTCGGGCATATCATCGACATCATGCCCACGCTCTTCGAAGCTGCTGGCGCCTTGTATCCCAAAGATCGCATTCCGCTCGAAGGCCGCAGCCTGATGCCCCTGTTGCGGAGACGGCAGCCGGGCCCGGACCGCACGCTATTCTGGGAGCACGAAGGCAACCGCGCTGTGCGCCGGGGCCAGTGGAAACTGGTTGCAGGGTTTGGACTCGATTGGGAGCTCTATGATCTGGTCCGGGATCGTACCGAGACCGTGGATCTTGCGGCACGCCATCCGGATCGCGTGCGCAAGCTGAGCGCTCAATATGAGCGATGGGCGCTACGCTGCGGCGTCCTGGCGTGGCGAGCCGATTGGGAGAGGGACTTTGGCATCCCCTGGTAGAAGCATACGGGCGTCTGAATGCTCTGATGTTCCGGGGCTCCCGTTTGCGGCTCGCGTACTGTCCAAGAACTCGATCTGCTTCAGATCGTGCGCGTTGCAGAACCGGTTACGGCGGTTCCTGCTGTGCTGCTGTCCCCACGCGCCGGACCTTCGACCCGTTCCGACTGCTGCTGATTTCCATCGCCGGAACCAATGGGGTCAGCCTGAACTGCGCGATTTTTGCCTGGCGGAGTCAGACTCGAGTCCCTCGGCGTTCAGAACTTGGTCCCAATCCGCCGGGGGCTGACGCCGCCACCATTCCATATCCAGCATTCCGCTTCCATCCTCACCCGCCAGGTGCGACGCGGCGCTGGACCAGCGGTAATCGGCCGCCCGCCGCACCATTCCGGCCCGCACCGCATTGCGCTCCACGTGTGTCGTGGCAAGCAACCCCGGGCAGCACACATCGCTTTCGTCGCGGCATCATGCCATGCTTAGCATAGGGCCGAACCGTATGCGGAGCTCCCTAGAAAAACTGCGCGGTTCAGGCTGTCGCCTTTCCCGCCCTTCCCCCCCTTCGTCTGGCAGGCTGCTGAAAAAGGGCGCCGCGCAGCGGTGAATGTTTGGCGCTACCGCGTCGGCGGCAGCTTGGCCACCATATCCTCGAAAACCTTCTCCGGCGCTTGGTCGCCGTTCAAAGCGATCAGGCGGCGCTGCCTGGAGTAATACTCGATCACCGGCTGCGTCTGCTTTTCGAAGGTTGCCAGGCGCTCGCGGATCACCTCTTCGCGATCGTCGGGCCGCTGGACCAGCGCCGCGCCATCGTTGTCACACGCGCCTTCCTTCCTTGGAGGGACGAAGTAGATGTTGTAGTTCCGCTTGCAGACGGGGCAGGTGCGCCGCCCGGTCAGCCGTTTGAACAGCGCCTCCCTCGGCACCTCCAGCAGGAACACCCTTGCCGGCAGGCCCTTCTTCTGAAGCATGGCGTCGAGCGCTTCGGCCTGGGCCACGGTGCGCGGGTAGCCGTCCAGCACCAATCCCCTGGCGCAATCCGGCCTCGACAATCGCTCCTCGATCATGGGATTGAGCACCTTATCGGGCACCAGTTGGCCAGCGCGCATGATGGGGTCGGCCAGGCGGCCCAGGTCGGTGCCGCGCTTGACCTGGTCCCTCAGGATGTCGCCGGAGGAAATCGACGGAATGCCGTAGCGCTTCACCAACTGCTCGGCCTGTGTTCCCTTCCCCGCGCCGGGCGCGCCGAGCAGGATCACCGCTCCGGGCGGCGACGGGGCAGCCGGGTTCTCGAAAGCGATCAGGCACGTGGCAAGAACGACGGACAGCATGCCGTTAGTCTACGCCATCTGGCAAGCGGGCCGGACATCCGCGCGCGCAATGCGCTATATTCTTTCGCTGGCCGCGGCTGGCCCGGCGCGCGGGAGCCGGCGGCCGCCCCAGGAGGGGGGAGAACGTGCGCTTCAGAACAACTGCATCACTTCTTCTGTGTTTGGCGATGGCGCTGCCGATCGCTGTTTGCGAGGCCCAGCCCAAACCGCCGACCACCGCGGCGAAACTGGGCTACCCGGCGGACGCCAAGCTGCTCATCATCCACGCCGATGACGTCGGACTGGCCCACTCGGTCAACCAGGCCACCTTCAAGGCGCTGCAGGAAAAGTCCGTCACTGTGGAACAGGAGATTCGCGCCCAGGTGCAGCGGGCCATGCAGGCGGGCGTCCGGCCCACACACCTGGATACTCACATGGGCACACTCATCGCCAAACCGGCGTTCTATGCCGCCTACGT
>JAPKYU010000090.1 GCA_026394175.1 Acidobacteriota bacterium
GCCCGCCGCGGCGGGCTTGCTGCCTTCCGCCTTCCGCTTTCCGCCTTCCGCTTTCCGCCTTCCGCTTTCCGCCTTCCGCTTTCCGCCTTCCGCTTTCCGCCTTCCGCTTTCCGCCTTCCGCTTTCTGCCTTCCGCTTTCTGCCTTCCGCTTTCTGCCTTCCGCTTTCTGCCTTCCGCTTTCTGCCTTCGCCATGGTCGGGCTGTTTATGAGACGGTCCCGTCAGAACCTTGCCCGCCGTTGGACCACCTTGAGGGCGATGTCGGCCGGCCCCGCGCCCGAGGGCAGAAGCGTGAACAAGGAGATGGGCGGAGCCACGCGAATGATGGCCACGTCCTGGGAACGCGAATTCAGCACCAGCAGGAGCCGCTCATCGGAGGTCAGCGCCATTCGAAAGGGCCCTGAGCCCGCCGGAACAGCCGCCAGAACCTTGCGATTCTCTATATCGATGGCGGTGATGTTATCCGAGCCGGAATTGGCCACGTAGCCGCGCGTGCTGTCCCGCGTCACCAGGGCTTCGACGGGCGCGGCGCCGACGGGCATGGTAAGCGAGACTTCATCGGTATAGCTGCTGAGGATGGCAACCGAGTTGGAGCCGGCGTTGCAGGCCAGCATCTCGCCGCCATCCGGCTTCAGCGCCAGGTGCAGGGGGCGCAAGCCCGTCGGCAGGTGCGTGAGCAGCTTCATCTGCTTCAGCTCGACGACGGAAACAACGCCGGCCTCGGGCACCGCGGCGTACACCTGGGAACTGTCGAGCAGGATCTGCAGATGCGAGGGAGCGGCAGGAAGCCCGACACGGGCCACTACGCCCCGCCGCCCCAGGTCGATCACTTGCAACTGGCGGCCGGCGGCGTCGGCGACGCAGAGCAAATTGCCGTTGGGGGCAAGCTGAAGGGCAACCGGGTCCGAGTTCCGCGGGAGCGGGATGCTGCGGACCACGCGCCGCGCGCGCAGGTCGATGACGTGGACGGCGGGCGGCACCCGGCTGGCCACGAACGCCGTATTGCCGTCGTCCGACAGCGCCAGCGCGGCCGGGCTGCCCGATACCCGGACGCTGCCCGCCACCCGCAAGTGCTGGGCGTCGATGATTTCCAGTTGGCCCGCCCGCGTGGCCACATAGATTTCGTTTCGGACCGGACAGGCGCGCACGGCGATCGGCGCCGGGCTGACCGGAATCGACGCCGCCGGTTTCATGGCGTTCACGTCGATGACGGTTACGGCGTTGGCGCGCTCGGCGGCCACAAAGGCCAGTTCGCGGCCCGCCGGTCTCGGGGAACAACCCCACAGCGTGGCCAGGAAACAGACGGCGATGGCCACGCGAAGGCGGAAGGCGGAAAGCAGAAGGCAGCGGGACACGCCTTCACCACGTTCTGCCTGCCGCCTTCTGCTTTCGCGCCTGGCATGGATGGGGACGCCGCTGCGCTTCGGGAAGCCTTCCGCCGGAGCATGAAAGGGAGAGTGTAGTGCAGAAGCGCGCCTTACTCAATCAGCGAATAGGCAAGCTTCGCCGTTTCGGTCACGAAGATCTTCCGGCCCTCGCGCGAACGCCACCAGCCGTCCACGGGGAACCAGTCATCCGGCGCGGGGTAGGCCAGGACCCGGAGGCGCCCTCCTCCGGCGTTCAAAAAGATGCGACGGGCGCGGCGCGTATGGAAGTTCGAGCTGACCACGTAAAACGAGCGGATGCCTTTCCGCTCCAGCAGCGGGCACAACAACTGGGCCTCCTCCGCGGTGGAACGCGCCGTGCTGGGGACGGCCAGGATGTCGCTTTTCGGCACGCCCAGCGAGACAGCCAGGGGCACGGAGAATTCGGTCTCGTAGACGCCGTAGCCCAGGCGCGGGCCGCTCAGCACCAGCTTGCCGACCCAGCCGGCCTGATAAAGCTGGACGGCGGCGCGCACGCGGCAGCCTCCGTAACAGTCCTCGCCGCCCAGCACCACGGCGGCGTCCGCTTTCTCCAGCGGGCTGGCAGTCACCAGCATGCCGGCCAGGCCAACCAGGATCGGGTGGCCAAGCAAATACACGGAAGCCGTCAGAACCGCCGCCAGCGCCAGCAGCGTTATCCGCCGCCGCCACCGGCGCGGGCCCCCGCCCGGCTTTGCCGTCCCAGAACGACTTTTCATTCCGTCATTATAGGCGACCAGGTGGGGCCGGGGAAGTCAACACGACGGAGAGAGTCTCAACAAGATGCCAGAATGTCGCCCAACAGCCTCCAAAGGATTCTTGACTTTATAGAGTTGGTGAAGAGAGAATGCCAACATTCGAGGGGCCTGCCTCTGGGACATTGCTGTATCTGGGGGAACGCATGCACCGCATACTGCTCGCGGACAGCGACCCGGCCACCCGGGACCTGGTTTGTCTGCGGCTGGGGCAGTATGAGATCGTGTATGCGCCAACAGCGGCCCGGGCGCTCGCGCTGGCCCGGCAGAGGCGACCGCACTTGGTGATTT
>JAPKYU010000569.1 GCA_026394175.1 Acidobacteriota bacterium
CTCGGGGCCCAGGTTGGCGCCCCCGCGGACGAACGTCTTGTAGGTTTCTTCGAGGAGCTTGCGCTGCTCGGCGTCCAGCTTCAGGCTGGCGCGCCGCTCCCAGACCGCCTTGACCCGCGCGAAGAGCTGCGGGTTCAGGACGATGTCGTCTCTCAGCGCCGAGAGCCGGGGAGCCACCTGCCGGGCAATGTCCTGCAACTGGTCGTTGGTCTCGGCGCTGGTCAGATTCCCGAAGACCCCCTGCACCTTCTGGATCAATTCGCCGGCGGCGTCCAGCGCCGCGATGGTGTTGGCGAAGCTGGGAGCCTCGGCGCGGGAGGCAATCGCTTCCGCTTCCCGCTTCTGCTCTTCGATAGCTCGCTGGATGGCCGGCAGGAAGTGCTCATTCTTGATCTGCTCGAACGGGGGCACGCCAAAAGGCGTGTTCCAAGCTTTGAAGAACGGGTTTGACTCATCGGGCTGCGCCGCCTGCTGGGTCCAGAGCAGGGGGCACGCCAGTGCCGCAAAGAGGATCAGAGAGCATCGCTTCATAGCATTGTCAGCCTATCAGGTCCGGCCCGCCGGCTGCACGTTCCCGAACGCCGACGGGGCGTAATGCCTCGGTCTCGGGTGGGTTCATCAGACCGAAGTGACCCCTACTGCTTCTCGTGCACCACCAGAACGTGCTCCCCGTGAGGCGAGTAGAGAGCCATCCGCTGGTCCGGATCGAGGGTCGCCGCAATCACGTAGCGGTTCTGAGCGGCCAGCGGCAGGGCCAGCACCGTCAGCCCGACACCAATCCAACGCAGTTGCGAGCAAAGCTCCATAGAAACGGTCCTCCTGATCACTCCTTGGGAAGCATCACTTCGACCAGGCCCTCGTCCTTGGGCGGGCGGAGTTGGCGCCGGATGCCGCTCCCGACAGAAACGGCGGTCAGGAGCAGCACCACCACCGAAAGCGCGTCCAAACCGCGGCCCCAAACAACGGCGCCGACGCACACCGCGGTTCTCAGGGCCCAGGTGATTGTCCTGGCTCTGACCTCGCGCCTCTGGTGGAGCCCTGCCGCTGACCGGCCCAGGTAGTGGGCAAAGAACAGGGCCAGCAGGCCGACCAGGGCCCGGAACAGAATCATCGCTCCACCGCCACTAGGATTCCACCGGATAGCGCAGGATGGTGCGCAGCCGCTCGGGGGCTACCCGGCGAGGATCGGACAGGTAGATCTCGTGGTGCGGGCCCTTCAACGACAGGCCTTGCTGCTCGGCCAGCGCCTTCATCTGCGCGATCGTCTCCGGCTCCGTGGCGTAAGGCCCCACGTGCAACATCTGCACGCACCGGCCTTCCCGAATGGTCTCCAGCTTCACCTGCTCGGCCGGGACCGGTTTGCGCTTGGCCTTCAGTGCGGCGACGGCGGCCCTCAGGTTGCGCTGGGTGATGAAGTCCGGCACGCGGATCAGCAGCTTCCAGCAGTAGCTCTCCAGCGCCAGATCCGTGATGGGCGCTTGGCCGGGCGCCCACCACAGGCCTTCCGGACCGCATACCCGGTAGTCGCGGCCGGCGAACTTGCTGGCCATCTTGATGGTGAAGGCCACGCTGAAAAGCGCGCCCATCTGCGCCTGGAACAGGTCCCCGCCCGGCTTGCCTTCACCGGCCATGGTCAGATACCGGGCCGGCTTGATCTGGAGCAGCACCGGCTTGCGCGGCGCCACGTACTCGGACTTGTGCAGCTTGTAGAGGTCAATCTTCTCGGGCTTGGCCATGGGGTTCTCCTCCGTATATTCTAGTTGCTGGAGGTGGCTCTTGAGACGAGTTCTTGCGGGTCTGTTGCTGGCGGGAGTGCTGGCGGCGCTGTGCGCCCAGCAGCCCAAGATCCAGACGTTGATCATCACCGGACAGAACGGTCACGACTGGCGCGGCGTCACGCCGCCGCTGCGCAAGGTCCTCGAGGATACCGGCCGGTTCGAAGTGCGCGTGACCGAAGAGTTCCGGGGCGCCGGGCCCGAGACGCTGGCCCCCTACGACCTGGTGATTCTCAACTACTACGAGCGCGGCAAACCCGAGCTGCGCTGGGGCGAGCGGGCTGAGAAAGCGCTGCTCGACTTCGTGCGCTCCGGCAAGGGGCTGGTCATGTACCACTTCTCGGTGGCCGCCTTCAACGGCTGGGAAGAGTACGAGAAACTCTCCGGCGGCAACTGGCGGCCCGGCCAGGGGCACCATTCGGCGCGCCATGACTTCACCGTCGAGATCAAGGACTCCGATCACCCCATCACTCGCGGCCTGAAGAAATCCTTCCCGCAACCCAACGACGAACTGTACGCCAACCTGAAATGGCAGCCCGAGGGCAGCTACCACGTGCTGGCCACCGCCTGGGACGACCACGCGCTGTACCAGGGCAAAGCGCGGCAGCCCACTCCGGGGCCGGGGTTGAACCACCCCATGCTGTGGACCATCAACTACGGGAAGGGCCGCGTCTTCGGCACCGCGCTGGGACACGACGCCGAGAATGTGCAGACTCCGGCCTTCGTGGTGACCTTCACCCGCGGGGCCGAGTGTGCGGCGACCGGGACGGTCACCCTGAAGGTTCCGCCCGAGATGGCGCAATAGTCACGGCCGGGCGAATGCCCCCGCCTGGTCCCACTTGGCGATGGTTTCGGCGACCAGGGCGGTCATCTTCTCGACCACCGCCTTGAAATAGGCATCCGCCCTGGCCTGGTCAAAGCGCACGTAGCCCTGGCCCGGCTTGTAGAGGATGATCGACGAGGGGAAGGGGTAGGCCGACCAGGCGCCTTCGGCGCCACGCGGCGTCGCCAGCGCGTCGTTGTAACGCTCGCGGCGGACCAGCTTGGGATCGATGGCCTGGATGAAGGCCGTTTCGTTCCACCCCGCGTGACCGCCGTCTTCGCCGAATATCTTGAGGGTCACGTCGGAGCAGTAGGTCCACCAATTGACCACCAGCGTGCGGACGCGGTGCTCGCGGC
>JAPKYU010000495.1 GCA_026394175.1 Acidobacteriota bacterium
TAGAGCGGCTCACCCACCGCCCCCGGCTCCTTGGTGCGGTCCAGCACCGCGATGCCCTTCACGGTGGGGGGCAAGGCCTGGATGAAGTGCTCGACCGAAAACGGTCGGTACAACCGCACCTTCAGCAGCCCAACCTTCTCGCCGCGGCCCGCCAGGTACTCGACCGTTTCCTGGGCCGCCTCCGCGCCCGAGCCCATTATCATGACCACACGCTCGGCGTCCGGCGCGCCCACGTAGTCGAACAGGCGGTAGGGCCGCCCCACGATCTTCGCGAACTTGTCCATCACGTTTTGCACGATGGTGGGGCAGGCCAGGTAGTAAGGGTTGACCGTCTCGCGGCCCTGGAAGTAGACGTCCGGGTTCTGGGCCGTGCCGCGCAGCACCGGCTTTTCCGGCGACATGGCCCGCCGGCGATGGGCGCGGATCAGCTCCTCGTCGAGCATGACCCGCATGTCATCCGGGGTGAGTTGCTCGAGCTTGGCCACTTCGTGCGAGCTGCGGAAGCCGTCGAAGAAGTGCAGGAAGGGCACGCGCGACTCCAGCGTGGCCGCCTGCGCGATCAGCACGAAGTCCATGATTTCCTGGATGCTGTTGGAGGCCAGCAGGGCGAAGCCGGTCGAGCGCACGGCCATGACGTCGCTGTGGTCGCCGAAGATCGACAGCGCCTGGCAGGCCAGCGAACGCGCCGCCACGTGAATCACCGTCGGGGTCAGCTCCCCCGCGATCTTGAACATGTTGGGGATCATCAGCAGCAGGCCCTGGGCCGAAGTGAAGGTGGTGGCCAGCGATCCGGCCTGCAGCGCGCCGTGCAGCGCGCCGGAGGCCCCGCCTTCGCTCTGCATTTCGACGACGGTGGGAATGCTGCCCCAGATGTTCGGGCGGTTTTCCGACGACCACTGATCGGACCACTCGCCCATGGGAGATGATGGCGTGATGGGGTAAATGGCGATGACTTCATTGATCTGATGGGCCACGTAAGCCGCAGCTTCGTTCCCATCGATCGTCACTTTGTTTCGTAACATGTTGGTTTGACTCCGCTTATATCGATAACATTGGGGTTGGGGGAAACACCCAAGTATACTCTTCCGCACGCCGGTTTCCAATCAGCAAAGCGGGGAGAACCCAGCGGAAATGGGACGCAGATGAACGCAGATCGGCGCGAATCATCGGCGGCGACCGCGCCCGTTGCCGCGCCGGCATCCCGCCGGTGCGTGACGCTGCTGCCCTGCATCGCTGGCCGCTTGCTTCACCTCCGGCGACGCGCTAGTATGGAGGCAGAATGACGCTCTATAGTTACGCGGTGACCATCAAGAAAGAGGGCCGCCATTACTACGCTTACAGCGATGTCTTTCCGGGCGTTTACGGCATTGGGAAGACCATCGAGGCAGCCAGGCGGAGCATCCTGGAGGCCATGCGCCTGTGCATCGAGCGGTGATTTTCCTACCGGCCTGTTCCGGCGGATTATGAAGGACGCCGGGTTCACAATCGAGTTGTTCAGGCAAAGCTGACGACGCGTCTTTCTCACGCAAGACTGATCGGCGTGCCCGCACCTGCGCGGCTGATTTGAACCAGTCCAGTAAAACCAGCGCTACAAATGGGTGAGGAATGGGTTAAATGACCAAGGCCGGCGGACGAGCTCGGGGCCTAACCCTAAGGCCATGTTGCCGATAGGGTTGGAAGCTGGAGTGCACCGTGCCGCCGGGGATTTCTCTGCAAAGGCTGATTTGATGAAGATGAAACCAGTTAACCGTCGCACCTTTGTCCAGGGTGGCTTGTTGGGTACGGTGGCGGCCGGCGTCAGCGCCGCTTTGCCGGCTTCCGCCGCGCAGCCGGACTCGGCTCCGGATCCCAAGAAGATCCCGAACTACAACCCGGCCATGAAATACCGCCGACTGGGCAACACCGACATGTACCTGTCGGCGATCAGCCTGGGCGGGCTGGTGGTGGCCGAACAGGTGCATCACTACGCCATCGAGCACGGCGTGAACCTGGTGCACATGGCTAACGAGTATCTCGGCGGCCAGGCCATGAAGACGCTCGGCAACGTGCTGAAGACCCGGCGCAAGCAGGTCTACGTGGCCGTGAAGGACACCTTCCGCGACATCGACGCGGCCCTGGCAACGCTGAACACCGATTACATCGACTTCCTGATGTTCAACCGCCATAGCGGAACTTCGGCGGCCGATCCCGGCATCCTGGAGACCTTCGAGAAATATAAGAAGGCGGGCAAGGTGCGCTTCGCCGGGCTGACCAGCCACGCCGGCGTCAAAGAGGCCACCGGGGCGGGCATCCGCAGCGGGATGTACACGCTGGCCATGCCGGCGCTGAGCCAGCCCAACCTGGAAGCCATGGACGAGGAGTTGCGGCAGGCCCAGGAAAAGGGCGTCGGCGTCATGGCCTTCAAAACCATGAGAGGTCTGAAGGACCGCGACCTCGAGGTTGCCTACCTGAAGAAGTTGCTGCGGAACCCCGGAGTCACGACGGCGCTGAAAGGCATCGGCTCGTTCGAGATGTTCGATGCCTACCTGAAGGGCGTCAACGAGCCGCTCACCTCGGCCGAAGACCGCGCCCTGTATCGCTATGCGCAGGCCAACCGGGCGCTGAACTGCATGATGTGCGACGAGTGCCGCGCGGCCTGCCCGGCGGGCGTCGAGGTCTCGACGGTGCTGCGCTGCAAGGATTACTATTACCAGCAGGTGGGCGACACGCAGACGGCGCTCGCCACCTACGCCGCCATCCCGGCGGGAAAGACCGGCGGCGAGGAATGCCGGATCTGCAGGCGGTGCGAGGGTGTGTGCCCCAACGGCATCCGGATCGTCGAGGGGCTGACCGCCGCCCGCGCCCTGTTCAGGCAACTGGCCTGAGGGCTGGTCCAAAATCCAAGGTCCAAAGTCCAAGGTCGGCAGTTGGGCGCTCGGACCTTTATTTCTGACTCGCGGTTTTTCGACCTTGGACTTTGGACCTTACAACGTGCGGAAACTGATTCCACTACTGGTGATACTGGCGCTGGCCGGCTTGCTGCCGGCGCAGGAAGAGGAAGAAAGCGGCGCGCGCCAGGCGCCGGCGCAAGTCCCGGCCTCCGAAAAAGCCAGACTGGCGAAACTGCTGCCCGCCCCGCGCGGCCCCGGCGCCAGGGCCGAAGAACCGCGCTTCTACGCCGCCGATTTGTACCAGTACATCGACGGCGCCGCCGAAGCTTTCCACATGTATGACCTGGTGGCCATGGTGCACCGGGAATACAAGGCGGGCGACGCGGAGATCACCGTGGACATTTACGACATGGGCGAGCCGATCAACGCCTTCGGCATCTATTCGGCCGAGCGCTCGCCCGAGAACCGTTACATCCAGGCGGGCGCGGAAGGCTACATCGACGAGCACGTGCTGAATTTTTTGCAGGGCAGTTTTTACGTCAAGTTGTCGGCTTTCAGCGACAAGGGTTCAGCCCAGCCGGCGATGCGCTCCTTTGCCGGAGAAATCGCGAAGCGCATCGGCGGCGCCGCGGCCTTGCCGGCGATTCTGGAGACCTTCCCCGCCGCGGGTCGCGTGGCACGTTCCGAGAAGTACGTGAAGAGAGCGCCGTTGGGCCACGAATTTTTGGCGCCCGCCTGCACCGCTGACTATCGCTTCGCGGGGAAACAGAGCAGCCTGCTGATTTCCACCTCCGCGGATGCCGCCCAGTCCAAAAAGAAGCTGGAACTGCTGAGGGGCTATTTCGCCAAGAGCGGGAAGGTGGCTGACGAGCCTGCCCTGCCGGGCGCGTGGCGCGGCGCGAGCGGCCGCGAAGGGGAAACGATTTTCTTCGCGCGCGGCCGGTATACGGTGCTCCTGCTGAATCCGCCGGCCGATGCCGCCGCGTTTCTGAAGGAGGTCGCGTCGCGAATGAAAGACTGAGAAGAATGGGACGCAGATGAACGCAGATCAACGCAGATCTAGTCTGTGTAATCTGCGAAATCTGCGGATGGGTTCCCAGGCATGATGAATCGAAGAGATTTTGTGAAGAGCGCGGCGGCGGCCGGCGTGGCATTGCTTGGTCCGCGGCGGCTCGAGGCGGCGGCGCCCGCGCTGGCCATCGCTCGGTACAAGAGCAGCCCCACGGCGCCCGACGGCATCGCCGAGGAGGCTCGCCGCCTCACCCGCGCCGGCATCGACGCCCTGGGCGGCATGGGCCGTTTTGTCTCCAAGGGCCAGACCGTCTGGATCAAGCCCAACATCAGTTGGGACCGGCGCCCCGAGCAGGCCGCCACCACCAACCCCGACGTGGTCGCCACGCTGGTCGCCATGTGCTACCAGGCCGGCGCCAAACGCGTGCTCCTCAGCGATAACCCCTGCAACTCCGCGCAACGCACCTTTCCGCGCAGCGGCATCCAGCAGGCCGCCGAGAAAGCCGGCGCCCAGGTGTTCTTCATGGACGAGCGCAAGTTCCGCAAGATGGCGCTTAACGGAAAGGTCCTGAAAGAGTGGCCGGTGTACGCCGAGGTGGTCGAGTGCGACGTCTTGATCAACGTCCCGATCGCCAAACACCATAGCCTCACCACGGTGACGCTGGGCATGAAGAACCTGATGGGCGTTGTGGGCGGAGCGCGCGAGCGCTTCCACCAGAACACCGAGTTGACCCTGCCCGACTTGGCCGCCTTCCTCAAACCCAAGCTGATCGTCCTGGATGCCATTCGCGTGCTCACCGGCAACGGGCCGGTGGGCGGCAGCCTGGCCGACGTCAAGCGCAAGGAAACCATCGTTGCCGGCACCGACCAGGTGGCCGTGGACGCTTACGGCGCCACGCTGCTCGGGCACAAGCCGCAAGCGATCGAGCACATCGTGGAAGCCGGCCGACGGGGATTGGGCAATATCAACTTCGAGGCCCT
>JAPKYU010000618.1 GCA_026394175.1 Acidobacteriota bacterium
ACCGGCTCACGCCGCTACGAGGTGCACATCGAGGTGGGGCCGGGCAAGGAGTACGTCGAGGAGGTGGATTTCACCTTCGATGCCACCATCTACATCCGCGAGCAGGGCATTCGCGATACCGACCTCTCGAAGTCGCCGGGGAAGGGTCGCGGGACAATGATCAGTCTGGCCAGCCTGCAGGTTCCCAAGGACGCCGCCAGGGAATTCCAGAAAGCTCACCAGGCGCGTGAAAGAAAGAAGTTCGACGAAGCGCTGACGCGTTTGCAGAAGGCCACCGAGATCTATCCCAAGTATGCCGAGGCCTTCAACGAAATGGGCCTGGTCTACCGCAGCCAGAACCAGACGGCGGAAGCCCAAAAGGCGTTCGAGAAGGCGATTGCCGTCGACCCGGCCTGGGTGGCTTCCTACCTGTACCTGGCCCAAATACAGCTCTCCGCCAACCAGACGGCACAGTTAATGGAGACCAGCAACAAGATCGTGCAGCTTGATCCCACGCTGGGGGAGGGCCATTTCTTCCACGCCGTCGCCAATTTCTCGCAGGGCAATCTGGAAGAGGCGGAAAAGAGCGCGCTGGAGGCCGACCGGCGCGATCACAAGACCGTGCCCCAGGTGCACCTGGTGCTGGCCCGCATCTACCAGCAACAGCAACGGATGCCAGAGTACCTCAAGCACCTGCGCGCCTACCTGAAGGAAGCGCCGGACTCGCCCCTGGCCCCCAAACTCCGCGCCGAAATCGAACAGGCAGCGCCATCTAAGTAAACCACCAAGGCGCGAAGACACAAAGGCACGCAAGGAACCTGCTGTGTGTGCCTTCGTGACGTTGTGCCTTTGTGGTGAGAAAAGACCTCAGGCGTAGCGCGAGGCGAGACGCACGGCCACCTGGTCCTCGTAGCGGCGGCCCCAGGCCAGCAGCATCTTGCTGAGTTCTTTGACGCGCGGTGCCGCGTCCGGCCGGGCCAACAGATCCTGCTTCTCGCCGGGGTCTTGCGCGAGGTCATACAGCTCATCCATCCGCCGCTCGGGCTCCTCGCTGAAGGCCCGCAGGATCAGCTTCCAGCGCTCGGTGCGCACGGCGCGCTCGATGGGCTGGTTGCCGCCCTCACCTTTCTTGCCGCTCGCTATTCTCTGGGTGATATTCTCGAGCATGACCGGCTCGTCCCAACGGTCGCGCCCGCTGCGGATGCGCTCGAGCAGGCTCTTCCCCTGCACGCCGGAAGGGATGGGGAGCCCGGCGGCGTCTAGGATGGTCGGCATGATGTCGATGTTGTTCACCCCGCTTTGCCACACTGCGGGCTTCAGGTTCGGATGCCGGATCAGCAGCGGCACCCGCGTGCTTTCCTCGTAACACACGGTCTTGTTCGAAGAGAAGGGACGCTGGCCAAAGGTCTCCCCGTGGTCGGCGGTGAACATCACCACCGTGTTTTGCGCCAGCCCCAGTTTCTTCAGCCCTTCCAGCAGCCGCCCGATGTTCCAATCGACCGCGGCCGCGGCCGCGTAGTACTGCATGTGGTCCACGTTCTTGCCCTCGAACAGCCGGTAGAACCGCTCCGGCGCGGTGTAGGGCGTGTGCGGCGGGTAGTACGACTGGCAGAGCAGGAAGGGGCGGGACCGGTTTTCTTCCAGGAACCGAAGGCCGTCGTCGGTTTCCGCGTCGGAACGGTACGGCGACTTCTGCTGCTCGCCGAGCCAGTGCGGCAGCAGCGAGTTGAACCCGTTCCAGTGGTCGAAGCACCCCGGGTTGTCTTCGCCCAGGTGCCACTTGCCCACCCACCCGGTGGTGTAGCCGGCTTGTTTCAGCAGCGTGGGGAAGTTCACCGCCAGTCGGTACTGCGGGTCGGCCAGCGCGTTCGGCACCTTGTACACGTTGCCCTGCAGCCGGTGCGTGTGGGGGTAGAGGCCGGTGATCAGGGTGGCGCGGGCCGGCGTGCACAGCGCCTGCGCCGTGTAGGCATGGGCGAAGCGCACGCTTTCCGACGCCAGCCGGTCCAGGTTGGGGGTGTGGACGAAGGTGTTCCCGTCAACGCCCAGGGCGTCGCCGCGAAACTGGTCGCTGAGAATGAACAGAATGTTGGGGCGGGCTGGCGGGGTGGCGCCGCGCACCACGGACCGCGCCGCCAGCACCCCGGCCCCTGCCGTCTGCAAAAACCGCCTGCGATTCATGCGCGGATTATACACGGACAGAGAAATGGGACGCAGATAAACGCAGATGCACGCAGATTAGGCTGAATGAATCAAGTCTGCGTTAATCTGCGTTCCCGCCGCGGCGGGCGTCCCATTCCCGTGTTATTTGCTGTCGCGGATGATGCGCAGGCCGGTGTAGGCCGAAGCGGCCGCGCGCTCCCGTGATTTCTTATCGGCCGGCTGGTCGGCGCTGCCGCCGCGGGCTTTCCCCGAGCCGTCCTTGGCCGCCACCCACTCGGCCACGTTCCCGCCCAGGTCGAAGATCGGTTCTTCCCCCTCGGCGACGGACGGAGCGAAGCTGCCCACCTCCTTCAGCAGAGGCGCGCCGCTGCCCAGTTCCTTGATTTTCTTCTCGAGCCGCGCGGCGTCATCCGGGTTGACGGCGTAGCCGGCCCAGTACTCGAGCGTGTTTTCGCCGGCCGCCGGCTTATACAGCCATGCCGCCTCTTCCTCGCTCGGCAGGCGGTAATCCTGTCCGGTCACCTTGCTGAGCCAGGCCGCATACCCTTTGGCGCGCGAAAAGTCGATGTTGCCTGCGGGAAAGTTTTCGGTCCCCGGCTCGAACTTGTAGGCGGGATCGAAAACGGCATACTGGGCGCGGGTGACCTCGAAGCGGCCCACCTCCACCTTGCCCCGCTTCACCACTTCCGGAATCAGCGCCTCGCGCGCCGGCTGGTTGGCATACGCCGCCACCTTGTGGAGCACGCCGTAGCGCGCCCCGGCCTTGGCCACCGCGCGGCGCTTCAGCGCCTGGCCCAGCGGCGAGTCTTCTTTAAACGCCTCGTTGGCCGCCGGCTCCCGCTTGAATAGGTACTGGTCGAACCACTTCATCTCCTCTTCGATCTTGCGGAGCTGGTGCGTCAGCTTGCGCGGGCCGTGCGCCTCGCCGGGGAACAGCAGGAAGCGGACCGGCGCCTTGTCCAGGTGATAGAGGGCGCGATAGTGCGTCCAGCCCTGGCTGGTCGGGACGTTGCGGTCCTCGGTGCCGAAGAAAATGAGCGTCGGGGTGCGTACCCGGTCCATCTTGAACAGCGGTGATTTTTGGATGTAAAGCTGCGGATCCTCCAGCGGCGACTTGCCGAAATAGTAGGTATCGAAGGCGTGGCCGAAATCGACGTTGGCCCAGTCGCTGATCCACTCCACGTCGCCGGCCCCCACCGAAGCGGCCTTGTAGCGCGCCGGGTTTTCGACGGTCAACTGGATGGAGAGGATCGAGCCGTTCGACCAGCCCATGGTGCCGATGCGGTCGGGATCCACCAGGCCCCGCGCGATCAGCGAATCCACGCCTTTCTCGATGTCGGGGATTTCCAGCTCGTAGTATTTGCCGCAGCAGATGGACTCCACCCACTTCAGGCCGTGGTTCCCGCTGCCGTGGTAGTTGGGCTTGAGCACGAACGCGCCGCGCTGGGCCAGCAGGTTGTTCGGCGTGCTCATGCTTTCCCGCCAGGCGTCCATGTCCGAGCCGGCCGGGCCGCCGTGGATGGACAGCACCAGCGGGTAGCGCGTGCCCGGCTTGTAGTCGTGCGGGTAGTAGAGGATGCCGTCCACCTCCTCGTCCAGCGACCCCTTCCAGCGGACCACTTCGGTGCGGGCGATGGTTTTCTTCTTGTGCTGCGGATTCAGGTCGGTGAATGGCTGGGGCGAAACGATGCGCGGGCCGTCGAGCGCGGCCCGGTACCACTGCGGGGGAAGGCTGGCCGTCGTGTACTCGTACACCAGGGTGCGGCCGTCCTCGCCCAGCGCCAAGCCAAATATGTTGGCAGCGTGGTCGCCCGCGATCCACTGCCGGGTCCATTGGCCGCCCTGCTTCGTGTAGCGCGCGGCCTTGAAACGCGCGCCGTCGGCCAGCAGCGCCAGGAAGCCGTCGCGGGTGACCTCGAAGCCGAAGCCCAGGCCGTTTCCCCAGTCCAGGTTCACCTGCCCGGCCCGCCCGCCGGCCACATCGTAAAAGTAAAGGTGGGTGATGGAGGCCGTTAAAAAGACCGGGTGCGAGGAATAGGGCGTGGTCAGGTAGAAGCCGGAACCGTCGCGCGCCCAGCGCAGCATCCCCGGCCGGATCCGCGTTCCGGCGAACAACTCCTTGCGCTGGCCGGTGACCAGATCGTAGAGGAAGGTGACCGGAGGCACCTTCTGGTCCCAGCCGTAGCTGAGGCTGCGCCCGTGGACCGTAACCGCCTTCTTGCCGTCGGGCGAGACGGCCCAGCTTTGGATCCAGTCTTCGTTTTCGGTGAGCCGCGTGACCTTTTTGTCCTTGATCGAGAGGCGAAACAGGCGGACCGGCGGCGTATGCGCCAGGTCATCGACTACGCGCGTGGCGTCCTTTTTCCGCTTGGTTTCGCGTTCGTACAGCGACGCGTCCTCCTCGGCACTGAAAATGAGCGTGTCGTTGTCCACCCATTCGAACGAGCGGACGCCGCGCTCGAATTCCGTCAGGTGCCACGGCTCGCCGCCGGAGGCGTTGATCAGCCAAAGCTGCGACTTGGAGAAGTCGGGTTTGGCGTTGGGCACCGGGCGCGTGCTGTCGAAGCAGATCAGCTCGCTGTTGGGCGACCAGCGCGGGCTGGAGTAGGTGTCCGTGCCCCGCGTCAACTGGATTTCCTTCTTGGCCGTAAGACTGGAAAGGAACAAGTTGGAAACCCGGCCGTCCTTCTCCTTGTCGCCCACCGACTTCACCCAGACCGCCCATTTGCCGTCGGGCGAAACGCGGAATTGGCCGGCGCTCTCGGCGAACACCACGTCCTCCGGCTTCCACTGCCTTTCTTTTTCGCTGACTGGTTGCGAAGCGACAGCCGGCTCCTGCGCCGGCGCGCAGCCGCAAACGGCCAAAAGGCAAAACAGCGCCACAAACCACGGATTCCTGCTCATAGGCATGCCCCCCAACGGGCACACGCTACCACACCTTGAGCGCCGTTTGCGGGTTCGAATAATCGGCGTCCAGGCCCGCCTCAGTGGGGCAACACCAGCATCACGATGAACAGCACGGCAAAGATGTAGACCAGCGCCGGGCACTGCCGCGCCCGCCCCGTTACCAGCTTGGCGACCGCATAGGTAATGAAGCCCAGCGCCACGCCGGTCGAGATGCTGAAGGTCAGCGGGATGCCGACCAGGGTCAGGAAGGCCGGGATGAATTCGGTAGGCTCCTGCCAGTCGATCTCGGTCACCGTGCGCAGCATCATCGAGCCTACCAGGATCAGCGCCGGGGCGATGGTGGGATAGCGGATGATGGGATGGCCCGCCGCATCGTTGCCGGCCACCACGCCGCCGCCGATCATCGACACCAACGGACCGAACAGCATGGCAGCCAGGAACAGCGCCGCCGTCACCAGGTTGGCCAGGCCGGTGCGCGCGCCTTCCCCAATTCCGGCGGCCGATTCGATGTAGCAGGTGATGGTGGTGGAGCCCAGGCAGGCGCCGGCGGCGCTGCCGGCGGCATCGGCGAACAGCGCGCGCTCGGCGTTTGGCACCCGCCCTTCCTTCAGTATGCCCGCCTGCTGCGCCAGTCCCACCAGCGTGCCGACGGTGTCGAACAGCGCCAGGAAGAAGAGGATGAAGATGCCGGTGGCCACGGCCGCGGCCGGCCGCCCGAACAGTCCCGCGAAGTCCAGGCGGAACAGCACCGGGGAAATCCGGAAGTCGGTGGAAACCACGCCGTGGTAGCGCACCAGGCCCAGGGCCAGGGCCGCGGCGGTGGCCGCCAGGATGCCGGCCAGCAGCGCCCCGCGAATGCGCCGCGCCACCAGCGTGATGGCCACCAGCAGCCCGATGATGGTCACCAGCGCCGCCGGGTGCCGGATGTTTCCCAGGCTGACCAGCGTCCCGGGATGCGGCACGATCAGGTTGCCGTATTGCAGTCCGATGAAAGTGATGAACAGGCCGATGCCCGCCGCGATGCCCGCTTTCAGCGACGCGGGCATGGAGTTGACCACGCGCTCCCGCAACCCGAACACCGCCAGCCCCATGAAGACCACGCCGGCCAGGAAGGTGGCGGCCAGCGCCTGCGGCCAGGTGAAGCCGAAGCCCAGCGGCGCGGCCGCGCACAGCGTGTAAACAAAGAAGAAATTCTCGCCCATGCCGGGGGCCAGCGCGATGGGGTAGTTGGCGATCAGCGCCATCAGCAGGGTGGCCAGCGCGGAGGCCAGGCAGGTGCCGTAGAACACGGCCCGCGCGTCCATGCCCGCCTGGGCCAGCAGCCCCGGCTGCACGAACAGA
The DNA here is from genome assembly GCA_026394175.1 of Acidobacteriota bacterium. Lineage (GTDB taxonomy): Bacteria > Acidobacteriota > Terriglobia > JAJPHL01 > JAPKYU01 > JAPKYU01. The sequence goes on from JAPKYU010000618.1 coordinate 6,391, forward strand.
ATGTAGGAGAGCGCCAGAAAGGTGCTCAGCCCGCCCAGCGCCTCCCGGCCCAGTGTGGATCCCCGTCCCGCCACGTCAAATCGCATGCCGCTAATTTAAACCACAAAGCCGCAAAGAGCACAAAGGCGCACGAAGGTGCCTCTTTGCGAATCTTTGTGCCCTTCGTGCCTTTGTGGCTAAAACGGTGCCTCGAGAACCGCGCTTCAGAACGCAAAGCGCAGGGCGAATTGCATGATGCGCGCCGGGAAGGCACTGGTGATGGTGCCAAACGCGCTGCTGGACCGATTTCCGTTAGGCGAGCGGAAGTTCGTCTTGTTGAGCAGGTTGAAGCATCTCCAGCCGCGATTTCTCCCAGCGCAGCGGAAAGCTCTTCTGTAGCCGCACGTCGGCCTGGAACAGCGGGCTGGAGCGCACGATGTTGCGCCCGGCGTTGCCGAAGGGGCTCGTGGGGTCGGTGGGAATCACCACCGTGGCCTTGTTCAGGAAATTGTTCGGACCGCGCTCGCTCTCCGGCGTCAGGGGATCGCCGATGATGTTGGGCCGATAGGTCACCACCGTGCTTACCTGGGCGGTGGCCGCCGGGGTGTAGGTGAGGTTCACTGCTTGGCCGCTGGTCATCGTGTT
>JAPKYU010000533.1 GCA_026394175.1 Acidobacteriota bacterium
GGCGAACCGCTTTGATGGCGCTTTTTACCTTTGCGGGTACTCAGTGGAGCTCGCGCTGAAGGCGCGAATCTGCCAGACGCTCAAGTGGTCCGGCTTCCCAGAGACAGCTAACGAATTCAAAGGCCTGCAATCGCTAAAGACCCACGATTTTGAGGTTCTGCTTAGGCTTTCAGGAGTTGAGGCTCGCGTAAAGGCAAAGTACCTTGCTGAGTGGTCCGTGGTTCTCGACTGGAATCCGGAGAAGCGCTATCAACCCATCGGGCAATCCTCAGCGCAGCAGGCGGCGCGCATGGTAACGTGTGCGAAAAGGCTGTTGGACATTTTATGATCAATACAAATGTGCTTCGGAGGGCAATGGACGGAATCGCCGCCAAGAAAGGCGAATTCACGCTGTTTGCGCTATTGATGCGAGCCGACGCACCTGGCACCTGGGACTTGGTAGTGTCTGCTTCCTGGCTTGAGAGTGGAAACCTCAAGGCCACCCGTGAGTTTGTCCGCTTGCTTGCTCAGTCGATGGGCGAAGAATCTCTGCACCAGTTCTCCCGAGTCGTAGCGCTCGACAGCAACGACGCTCCGGCTAGGTTCATTCTCGAGAACCTCCCGGTCGAGGACGATGAACTCCGTGTTCAGAGTACGGATCTCTTAGGCCTCCAAATCCAAGAAGCCATCATTCTCCGGGCGAAGAAACCGAGGCCAAGCCCTGCCGCGCTGCCCAACAGGGCCCTGCACCCGCTGGCGCAAAAGACGCGCCACGGGTGAACGCCAAGCCGTGAGGCCGTACTGTTTCCTCGCTGGCCCAGGCACGTATTGAATCGTGGCGGCCGAGGGGTTCACAGCCCGCTCGACCGGCTGCGGATGCCTATCTCAAGCGAGAGCCCGGGGATTATCCGGGCTGACCGGTCGGCCTAAAACTGGGAAGTAAACTGTTGGATGCGTCACAAGTCGTTACAACCAAGGCACTTGCCGCCGCGGTTTGGCGCAGGCGGTTTCGTCTTAGGCTGAGCAGGACCAGTTTTATGCAGGTCAGCCTAATTATGAGTTAGCCTGAGGAGCGAGTGCCGACCATGACGCTTTGGAAGATTAACTGCATGGAGGGCGAATACCATGACGCTTTGGAAGATTAACTGCATGGAGCGCGAATACCCTGGCCTGTGGCATCAGTGGTACCAGCACCAGTGTGTTGCCGTCGGCTTCTCCCCCCATCGGGGCTGTAAGCTTCACGGCAAGAGGAAAGAGGGCCATGATGGCTGGTATATAGCTCGTGCCGCCCTACTTCGCATCGCCGTCGGAGACCATATAATCGTCGCTCTAAAGGGCAATCGGGTCGGGCGGCTGGGGCAGGTCACCGAAAAGCACATTGAGGATGAGGAGTGGAATCCCCTTGTGCCTGTAGGCAAGCACTCGCCTCACGGGGAGATTGGACGGCGGATTTACGTGCGCTGGGACCTAGCTTGCGGCCCTGACCAACGCGACCTCATAGTTTCCCTCCCCGAAAACCTACGTTTCACCGGTGGAGAACTCCGGCCAACGGTCGCGGAAATTCGCTCGCTAACCCTCAAGCAACTCCGGGACTCCATGAACGATCCAGCAAATTGGGTCGGTCTGCTCGCTCATTTCAAGTACGAGCGGGCGTTGTCCGACTACATTGCGGCGTACCCGCACCGTCTTGAGGATGGTTTGGTGCCGTATCCAAATTCGAAAGTGCGCGAGAAAGTCTTTACTGATCGCAAGCGCCTCGATGTCCTGCTACTCGATCGGAAAGAGCGACCGGTAATCGTTGAGTGCAAGCAGGGTGCGCCAACTCTCGAGAACCTTAAGCAACTTCGGGACTACATGAGGTCACTCCAAAAAGAAACTGGGCGCAAGGACGTTCGAGGGGTCTTGGTGCATGGGGGAGCGCGTAATCTCCATCCCGAGGTGGTTGAGGCTGCGGCGCGCACTCCGGTGCTAGAGATCGTCCAGTACCACCTACAAGTTGACTTCGCTGGTGGCTCCGCTGGCTAGCCACCCGATGAAGTTGACCGGGCCGGCATTACGGTTTTTCGAGACATAGCGTCGTTGCAGCCGGCCCGGCAACTTATCTTGGTCGTTGGGCAGGGAGGAGAAGCAAGGATCTTGATGGCCCGATGTTTTCTGGGCTGTTGTCCTGCCACCCAAGCGCCTCATGCGCGCCGTTAGCCTGCTGGAGCGCTGCCGCCAAGCGCGGCTGTCCCGGCAACCGTCAGCGGCGGTGCAAGCACCGTTGAACTCACCCCTCAAGCAGCCGGGCATCGCCGCCGACTGCGAGCGATGGCAGCCCGCTAAAGCGCGCAGGGACAATGAGTTAGCCGCCGGACTGATTGCCCACCGTGCCGGCACGTGGCTCACAGCCGGAAACCTGAAAAATCGCGTCCGAACTTTATTTGGTTTGTTTTCAACCGCGAACGAGGCGGAAGGGCCGAAAAACTTGACAACGTATGCTATGCTGAAATTATAGAGACAGGATGATGATTGCAGGGATTTTTCGGCTCCCGCCAGTATATAACCATTAAAATAATGGCTACGGTAATGTAACTATAACAAAACAAACGAAGTGGAAATGGATGGAACCGTCCTATAATCCAGTAAACCAGCCAGTTAACGGCCGGGAATAGGCGGCCGGCGCCCAAATGCGCGGGGCCAACGGGCAGCTCGTCCGCGGGATGTTGGGCAAGGCGAGCTGACCCGGATTATTCACGAAGCGCGAAGCGTTCCGCACTGCTGCACCGCGCAGCCCGCTTTAGCGGGCTTTCCCGAAGGGTCAATAGGCCAGCCGTTTACGGCTGGTTTACAGCATGTTGTAATATGCAGCCCGCTTCAGCGGGCTTCTCGGACCGGCTTCAGCCCACGCTCTTGAATCGGCCGGCTAAAGCCAAAGCCGGGAAGCCCGTTGAAACGGGCTCGGAAACAACTTACCCACTACCCAGGCGTAAACGCCTGGGCTAATAACCCTCCGGGCAAGCCCGCTGAAGCGGGCTTCCGGCGTCCCGTTCATGAATAAGGCGGGCTAACACCCTCGGAAACCGACTCACCGGGCGCCCTGCAACGACCTGGAGCGGCGCGCTGAGGGCATCGAAGAGCGCCTGGAAGACGCCGCCCCCTCCGCAGGCTGGGATCCCCAGGGCCTCCGGAGGCCAAGCAGCCGCGGCCCTCTCGCACTTTCGGGAGAGGAGCCATAATTCATAACTCATAACTCACAATCCAGAGAGCAGATCTCGCTCCAGGCCCGGGGGCGGCGCTGCGGCGCAGGCGGCCAGGTGGAAATACTCGCGGCGGCCCAGGTGATCGAGCGCGCGGCGCAAACGCGCGAACAGCGGCGACTGGGTGCGGTGGCATTGGAAGGCCGCCACCTTCAGGTCGAACGTCTCGCTGACGTCTATCTCGGCGTGAACCGGGGACAGGCAGATCTCGGGATGCGCCGGGGAGGGCGCGGGCGCGGTGGCGAAATACAGTTTGCGGGCCTGGTGCGGCGGGCCGCACTCCGGGTACAGATTACGGCGGCCCGCGGCGTGAAAGGCGAAGGCCGCGAAATGGGAAATGGCGGCGTGATCGGGGTGCCCGCTCAGGCCCCCTTCCAGCCCCATGCTCAGCACCACCTCGGGGCGCCGTTCACGAATCACCCGGCACAGGCGCACGCCCAGGTCCGGCAGGCTGATGCGCTCCAGTCCCCGGTCCGGGTACTCCCAGATCTGGTTCCAGGTCACGCCCAGTAACCGGCAGGCGTCCTGGAATTCGCGCACGCGCGTTTGCGCCAGTTCTTCGCTGGTGCGGGCCTGGCCGCGATGTCGCCCGGCTTCGCCGCGCGTGGCGCACACCACCTCCACGCCGGCGCCCCGCCTCGCATAGAGCGCCAGGGTGCCCCCGAACGACGCGCTCTCATCATCGGGGTGCGCGGTAATAGCCAGCAGGCACGCCATACGGCTATCGTAAACCGAAACGGCCGCCCTATCGAATCGCTAACGTGGCGGTGTTGCTGGTGAGTCCCGCCTGCAGGACCAGCGAAGCGGCGCCGCCGGGCAAGCCGCCGGGCACGCGGACATTCACTTGATACAGGCCGACAAACCCCGGCGCCAGGCCGGCAAACAACACTTCGGCCAAGGTTCCGCCGATCAGCACCTGCGGCGTCTGCAGCGCCGCCGCCGGACGGCCGCTGGGAGCCGCGCGGCCCGTCTGCACGGCCGGCGATACGGCGCCCAGGCCGGTGCAGTAAATCGCCACAACTTCGCCCGCCGTGGCGGGTGAGCCGGCTGTGACAAGGGAATAACCGCTGTTATGGAGGGCGGCGGCCGGCCCGGTCCCGGACTGCAGGGTGAAGATGCCCGGGGCCGACGGCGCCAGCGCCAGTGAAATGGGGGCCGACCGCGCGGTGCCGTTGTCCACCGTCAGCGTCGCCGTGTTGCTTGAGATTTCGAAAGGCACCTGGGCGTTGACCTGTCCCGGCGAGACCATGAACAGCGGCGCCGCGATGCCGTTGATTTCCACTCGCGTGGCGCTGAGGCGCGTGGGCAGCGGCGCCGACAATGCCACCCGCGTCTCCGCCGCCAGGTTGCTGCCGAAGATCGAGACGATGGAGCCGGGGCTGACCATCGCCGGAGCCGGCGCGAAGCTCGCTCCGTTGACCGCGGAGCCGGCCGGCACGATGGCGGCTGCCAGGGCGGTCAGCTTGAAGGCCGCTGCGGCGCCGCCGGAAACCGCCGCGCTGACGGTGACCTCGCCGGCCGCCGGCCCCAACGTCACGCGCGTCTGTGCGCGCCCCGTGGAATCGGTCACGGCGCTGGCGGGGTTGAGGGCGGCATTGGCGGCGGAGAAGAGCACGGTGGCGCCGGTCACCGCCAGTCCATTGGCGTCGCGCACCTGGACTATCAACGGATCGGCCAGCGCCGCCGACGGCGCGCCCACCTGCCCGCCTCCCGAGACGGCTTCCACCACCAGCGCCTCGGTGGCGGCCAGCACGGCCAGCGTGCCTTCGGCTGTTTCAAAACCGTCGGCGGAGGCGGTAAGGCGGGCGACGCCGGGCGCCGTGGTGGTCACGAGGAACTCGGCTTCCCGCGCGCCCGCCGGCACCACGACGGCACCGGGGGCCTGGACGTTGCCGGCCGCCGCGCTGATGCGGAACGACCGGGGAGTGTCGGCGATGGCGGCGCATTGCAGCCGCACGGCCACCGCCGCCCCGGCCACGGCGGACACCGGCAGCCCCCGCAGCGCCAGCGACCGCAGCAGGCGCGTATCGGCCTGCGAGCGCCCGTCGCTGGCCTGCGCCCAGAACGCTTCGTATTGCTGCCGGATGTTGTCCACCTGCTGAATCTGCGCCGCGGTGGCGGTAGAGCCTTTTCCGTTGACCAGCACGAACGCCATGCGGAAGTTTTTCTGGGCCACGGCGGCGCGGGGCAGGCGCGGCCCGTTGGCCTGAACGATGCCGTCGATGGTCACTTCCGCCCGCGTCCCCCGGAACCGGATGCCGGTCAGCGGCGCGCGCGAGGGGTTGGAAATGTCGGTGTTGGTCACCACGAAGCTCGGCGCCACCTCCTCGGGCGCCCGCAGCCCCATGGCGTACTGATCGAAATGGTTGTAAAGCTCGACCACGGCGACCGTGGTGAAGCTCCCATCGCCGTTGTCGCGGATGCGGTTGCCCTCCATCAGCGAGGCGTCGGAGTTGAAGAAGAAGCTCCAGTGGTCGTTGTCGCGGCCCAGTAGGATGGTGCTCTTCGGGTCCCCGCCGTACGGATAGCGGAGATGCGCCAGCCAGCGGTGGCCCGTCTCTTCCCCCAGCGCGCTCAGCGTGGTCTTGGGCTGGATGAAGGGCACCGCCGCGCTGGGATCGGCGGGATAGCGCCCCAAGTCGCCCATCAGCACGAAGCTGGACATGCGCCCGCCGCTGCCGAACCACGACGAGTAATCGTAAGTTGCCTCCCCGATGCCGGTGACCTGGTTCGCAATGCCCATTTCATAGGCGAAGGCCGATCCGCCCAGGCTGAACGGGAAGTTGGTCCAGAACACCAGGTAGTCGTAGGCGTCGTCATGCGCCGCATAGAACCTTTGCGCCGCCGCTGCTTCGCTGAACGCGGTCGAAGGCTGGAACACTTCCGCCAGGGGTGCGCTGACGACTTCGTTGCCGGACGACCGCGACAGGTCCACCATGTGGCCGCTGTCGGCGGTGTAGCTGCCGGGCGAAATGCCGACCACGGCCGCCTCGGTCAGCACCATGCCGTAGGCGAACAGGATGCCGCCGTCCGGCAACAGCGTGACTTGAATGGTGGAGAAGGGCCGCGCGGGCGGGGCGCAACATTCCGGCACCTCCTGCCAGGTGACGACGAAACGCCCCGGCTCCGCCAGGTAGCTGAGCCGCCCGCCGTCGGCCGGGTTCAGATCCGAGAAGAAGGGCGCAACCCGCGGAGCACCGGTCAGCAGGCGCGCCAGGTCCCGCGCCAGCGAGGCGGAGTCGCCGCTGCCGAACGTCAGGTTCCCGTCGGAATTCACGAAAACGGTCGAATAGCTCCGCCCGTTGAAAGGGAAACTGAAGCCGATGGGGACCTCGCGGGAATCGTCATCGTCCAAATTCAATGTGACGGCGGCGCCGGCCGCGGCAGTGTCCAGCGCCGTGGCTCCGGCCGCGACGCGGTAGCCTGCGCCGTCCGGAGTGAAGCGCAGGCTGCGGTACGCCAGATCGAAGGCGTTGGCGGGCACCAGGATCGTGCCGTCGTCATCGATGATGGCGATGTTGCCGGCGTCGCGGGCCAGTGTCGGCTGCCCCTCGGCGAAAAGCCGGATGCGTCCCTCGCGCCGCAATTGCATTTCCATCCGCGCCTGGCGGCCCAGCGCATTCAGTACGTCCCATTCATTGTGGTAGTGACCGGAGGAGTCGGCCGGGCCGCGGCCCAGCACGGTTGCGGGTCCGGTGAGCAGAGAAACCAGCAGCAGGGAGCCGAGAAAAGCAGGAAACCGGGTGCCCATATCTTGAATTTTCGATTGTAGCATGGCGGGACGGCTCTGTTTCTGCGTCCACCCGCCCTCGCCGATGCCGTAAACTATTTCCGGCCTATGACACGAACAGTGCGGATCGCACAAATCGACGCGTTCACCGAGCGCCCGTTTGCCGGCAACCCCGCGGCCGTGGTGCTGGAAGCATCGGGGCTGACCGACGAGCAGATGCAGGCCATCGCCCGCGAGATGAACCTGTCGGAAACCGCTTACCTGCTGCCCGCCGAAGTGCCGGAGGCCGATTACCGGCTGCGCTGGATGACGCCGGCCACGGAAGTGAACTTCTGCGGCCACGCCACGGTGGCCACCGTGCACGCCATGCACGAAGCGGGGCTGCTCAAGGGAGGGCGGGTGATCTTCCAGGCCCGCATCGGCTTGATCACCGCTACGCTGGAAGAGGGCTGGATTTGGCTGCAACCTCCGCTGCCAAAGCTCGAGCCGGTGGGCGCTGATGTTGGCCCGCTGCTCGAAGCCTTTGGGCTCGGCGCCGGCGATCTGGCCGGGTGGGCGCCGCCGATGCTGGGCGGCGAGCGCGACGTGCTGCTGCCTTGCCGCGGCCTCGATGCCCTGCGCCGCGCGCAACCCGATGTCCACCGCCTGACCGCTATCGGCAGGCAGTGCGGCTGGCGCGCTTTCTGCCTGACCACGCTGGAGACTTTCGACCCGGGCTCGTCGCTCCATTCGCGTTTCTTCGCCCCGCAGAGCGGGGTTCTGGAAGACCCGGTGACCGGCTCGGTGCACGCCTCGCTTGCTGTTTACGTCACCGGGGCAGGGAAGGCGCCCGACCGCTTCACCGCCGAGCAGGGACATTTCCTCGGGCGGCCCGGCCATTTGCGGGTGGAAGTCGAGCGCCAGGCGGATAGGGCGGTGTGCAAGGTGCGCGTGGGTGGCCGGGCGGTCACCGTGCTGCACGGGGATCTGATCCTGCCGTAGGTAGCTGCAGACTGGAGGCTGTAGGCTGTGGGCTGCGGGAGGCGGGGGAATTGTGGTTCAGAATGTATCAGGCCAATTAGCCACGTGGTAATCGTTAAATCATAACTCATTCCCGTACAAGCACTTAACTTGCGGAATGCGAATTGCTCCCTCAGGGGTGGCCACCTTGATTCGCGGCCTGGCTCGGAACGCCTAGCGCCAGCCCGGTCGGGCGCGCGGGAGGCAGGCACATGATCTCACATTCGTTCGATTTCGAAGGTTTTGTCCAGACGCTGGCTAGTTTGCCGGCCAGCGAGATGACCGCACGCACGATGCGCGAAATGAGCCGCATCCACGGCGAGTACAGCCGCGAGCCGCGGATTGAGTTCCAGCGCGCCCTGTATGGGCGGAAACTCGCCCGGTTGTTCGGGTTCTTGAGAGAACGGCGGGTCCCGGACGACCTGTTGCCGAAGGAGCGCGCCGCCTACCAGCACCTGATGGAGCAGTTGAGCCCGGCCGCCCCGCCGCCCAGCGAACAACCGGCCCTGGTGCACGCGTGAGTATGTCGGAGGCTGAAGACTGGAGGCTGCTGGAGGCTCCGGCTTCCGGTCTCCAGCCTATACTTCCGCGACCCAGACGCCCGCAAGTCCGCAGGGAAAATCCAGATGAGGGAGCGGCCCGGGCCAGTAGACCGCGCTGGCGCCGCCCACCACATAATCCTTCCACGGCCCGGCGGTCATGATACCCACCCCGTCGGTGCCGACGATGGGGCATCCCATGTCGCGCGCGTTGTCGACGAGCTTGTCTTCGGCAATCACCTGGGCGTATTTGGCGCCGCGCACCATATCCACCAGGTTTCCGCCCCAAGTGGAATTGATGCGGCCTGATTTCCGGAACACGTGGTCCTCCACGTCATCGATCC
>JAPKYU010000436.1 GCA_026394175.1 Acidobacteriota bacterium
TGTGGGCGGCAGCAGCGCCCGGGCAGCCCTGGTTTCCGAGGACGGCGAAATCCTGGCCTCCGCTTCGCAGCCGACGGGGTTCGATACACCTACCGAGGTCCTGATGGAGCGCTTCGTCCAGGTTCTGGAACAAGCGCTGGAACCGGCGCGGTCGCGTGGCCTTCGGGTCGAGGGCATCGGCATCGGCATGCCCGGCCTGCAGGATGAACAGGGGCGCGTCGATTCCGCCAGCAATCTGCCGCAACTGAACGGCGTGGACGTGCGGGGCGAGCTGAGCCGGCGAAGCGGCCTGCCGGCGGCGATGGAGAATGACCTGAACGTGGTGGCGCTGGGCGAGTATCGATTCGGCGGGCACCGGGTGAAGGGCAACCTGCTGGTGCTGGCCGTGGGCACCGGCGTGGGAGCGGCGCTGGTGCAGGACGGACGGCTGCTGCGCGTGGCCCGCGGCTGCCTGGGCGATCCCGGACACCTGCTGGTGGAGCCCGGCAGCCGCCTCTGCCGCTGCGGCGCGCGCGGCTGCCTGGAAGCGCACCTGGCCGGCTGGGCGTTGTTGGAACAGGCCGCCGAGGCCGGTATTTCGTCGCCCGATGGCGCCCCGCTCACCCCGGCCACGCTGTTCGCTCTGGCCCGCGCCGACAGCGCGCCGGCGCGTGACTTACTGGCCCGCGCCGCCGGCTGGCTGGCCATGGGTCTGGCTTCCTACGGCGCGCTCTATCAGCCGGAGCGCATCGTGCTGGGCGGCAACGTCCTGGTCGAATGCGCCGACCTGCTGCTGGCGCCCGCCAGGCGGAGATTCCGAACCATCGTCCAGCCGTGGCTGGCCCATCTGGAACTGCCCTTGAGCCGGATTCCACAAACCGCGGGCGTGCTGGGCGGCGCCGCGCTGATCTTTGAACCGCAACGCGCGTAGAGGGCCAGGGCGGGCGCAATGGCCCAACGCCGCTTTGGCGGTTTAGAAAACAACGGTCTCCACTGTGAAGCGGGCGAAATCCTGCGCGTAGCCGATGCCGGGGCCGGACGGCAGCGCGATGCACCCGTCCGGTAAAAGCTGAATCGCCGGGCGCACGATTTCATCCGGATACCAGCGCGCCGAGGCCTCGATGTCGGAAGGATAGGTGAAGTTGGGCAGCGTGGCCAAGTGCAGGCCGTGGGCCGAGGCAATGCCCAGCTCCGGCATGGTGCCCACCCAGCAGGGCAGGCTGGCGGCCGCCGCGGCATGGTGCATGGCCCGCGCAGCCGCCAGCCCGCCCACGCGCTGCACCTTGATATTGACGATGCGGGCGCTGCCCAGCTCGATGATCCGCTCGAGCGCCGGCAGCGACTCCGCCGATTCGTCGGCGCAGATCGGCGTCCGCAGGCCCCGCTGCGCTTCAGCCGACAGCTCCAGCGCCTCACGCGCAAACGGCTGCTCGATCATCAGCAGCGAAAAGCGATCGAGTTCGCGGATCAGCTTGAGGTCATCCGGCCCATAGGCGGCGTTGGCATCGACCATCAGCGGCAGGCGGGGAAACGCACGCCGCATCGCTTCCAGGGGCGCCAGGTCCCAGCCGTGCGTAATCTTGATCTTGACCCGCCGGTAACCGTCGGGCAGGAAGCGGCGGACCCGATCAAGGAGTTCCTCAACCGTGTCATAAAGGCCGACGGCCAGGCCGGAAGGAACCGGGCGGCCATCACCGCCGAGCAGACGCCAGAGCGGCGCGCCCTGCCGCCGGGCCTCCAGGTCCCACAGCGCGTTCTCCAAGCCGGCACGGGCAAACGGCTCGCCGCCGTACCCATCCACGATCAGCACCTGGTCTTCAAGGGCATCGGCGCCGGAGCCAAGCAGCGCCGGAACCAGCTCGCAGGTCAGCGCGCGCCAGGTGGATTCGGGCGTTTCGGGCGAATAGAAGCTGCCGGCCATCGGCGACGCTTCCCCGTAGCCCGTCAGCCCGCCGCCACGGACTTCGACGACAACCGCTTCCTTGGCATCGACAACTCCGTTGCTGATGCGGAAGGGCTCGTGCAGCGGGACGCGCACGCGGTGCAGCTTGATTCCTTCGATCTTCATGAGAGGAGGAGCCACAGATTTCGCAGATTCGAATCCGTGCGACTCTGCGAAATCTGCGGCTTCCAACGGCTCTATTTCAGCGGCCGGATGCGGATGATGCGGAAGGCCACCGGGCCATGATCGCCCTGGATCATCAGCGGCCCGGTGGCGGCCTCGGGCTTCTCCATGTGCGCCCGGGTGCGCCCGCCCACCTCGTAGTTCTCGTGAACGACAACGCCGTTGTGGATGACCTTGATGAAGCGCGCGTTCTCGATCTTCTTTCCGCCGGCGTCGAAGCGCGGCGCGCGGAACCAGACGTGGAACGACTGCCACTGGCCCGGCGCTTTGCTGGCGTTCACCCGCGGCGGCTCCCCGCCCACCGGCTTGTTGTCGATCCACTGGCAGTAGATGCCGCCGCAGTCGCCGTACTCCAGCTTGTCGTTGGGCTTGCCGAAGCTGTCCAGGATCTGGACCTCGTACAAGCCCATGAAATACACGCCCGAGTTGGAGTCCTTGGGGACCACGAACTCGACCTCGGCTTCCACGTCGGCGTGCTGGGCGATGGTGATGAGGTTCACCGTTTTGCCTTTCGCCCCGTTAACCAAAACGCCGCGGCCGCCGGGCTTCCATGGGATGATCTCCAGCAGCTTCGGGTCGGCCGAATTGAGCGGAACGGAGGAGGCCACCTGCCAGTCATTGGGCCTGTCGGGGAACAATGGCTTCCAGCCATCCAGGTTGCGCCCGTTAAACAGTTCCTGCCAGCGCTGCGCCTGAACCGGTGCGGCAGCGACGAGCAGAACCATCGCCAAAAGGAGAGCAGCTTGCTTCTTCACGGCCGGATTAAAGCACAAAGCAACTGTCCCCGCAACCCGATCGTTGCTTTGTGCTCCTTGCGGCTTGGTGGTTAAATACGGCCTCATGATGTGGGTTGCACCTCTCTTGCTGATGGCCATGCCGGCAATCAAGGTGGACGTCAAGGGCGCCGTGGTTATCCGCACCTCCGGCGCCGAGTTCCAGGTATCCGCGAAAAGCTATACGACCGCGTACCTGCTGAAAGGCGGCGAGCGGTTGACGCTGGACCAACCGGTGACGCGGGCCGGCCCGGGTTTCAGCCGTCCCTACGGGACTTGAAGGCATTGCTCACTGACACCCAGCCTTGAAAGGCTGGGCTAAGCTCAGTCGCCGCTACGCGGCTCACGATCAAAGCTAAGTGGCATTGACCACGTGGGGGCGCCCCTGCAGCGTATCTTGCGACCAAGCCCCCGGATTCGTAGTCTAATGGCCTGAGAAGCGGCAGAGCCAGAATGCAGGTACAGTCACAAGCCAAAGAATGGCAGGTGGTGGTTCGGCTGGACAACGACGCCGAGGAAGCGTCGTTCGTTTACGACCTGGTTCAGTCGGGGCGCATCCTGCTGGATAACAAGGAATACCTGCCGCTGCCGTTCCGCGGCCAGTTCCTGTTCAAGCTGCCGGAGCGCCCGCGGCCCGTGTCCATTCAGGTGGCACGGTTCGAGCTGGGTCCCGGTGACGCCGGCGCCAGAGATTCAGGGCCGACCCTGCTGGTCTCCTGCTCGCGCGGCCCCGAGCAGTTGCTGCGCGACCTGGAAGAGGCCTTCCGCGAGATTCCACGGATTTCGTCGGAAAAGTTCAAGAGCAAGGCGGCCGACCGCGCCGGTGAGTTCGCCCGCATCCAGAAGATGAGCTTTGCCCAGAAGGTGATCTTCGCCACCCGCGCCGGCGCCGGCGCGCGCGCCATCCTGATGCGGCAGCCAAGCCCGCTGCTCCTGCTGTATCTCTGCAAGAACCCTTTGATCACGCTGCCCGAAGTGATTCAGATCGCGAAGTTGCCCAGCATTGACGCGCTGGTGGCCGAATACATTGTCAGACTCCTGGGGTTGAACCCGCAGTGGGCGATGAGCGAGGAGTTGAAGTCGAGCCTGGCGACAAACGCCAAGACCCCGATCGGCACGGCGCTCTCGCTGCTCTCCGATCTCAGCGTGCGCAGCCTGCGGCGAATCTGCAAGGCCGGCGAGGTGCGGAGCGGCGTGAGGCAGGCCGCCATGCGCGTGCTTTCCGAACACCACGATTAAAGCGCTCCCACCGGCTTACGGCTGTCGGCTCACGGCTGGCGGCCTGCCGGCGGCCGTCGGAAGTGTCGGGACGGCAACCACCGAATACTTGTTGTTGCGATAGATGGGGGCGCTCGTCAGCCACTTCGGCGGTTTGCGAAAAACCAGGTAGCGGATACCCGCCGCGCGGCAGGTGGCCACGGCGGCCGGTTGAAAAGGTTCGGCCATGGTTGCCCGCCAGCGCTGCCACCAGCTCCCGCTGAAACCCCGGAAGTAATTCACCTGGCCTCCCGTTTTCCAGTCCACATAAACAGCGCGGCGGGCGTAGTAGCGGAAAATGCCGGGATCCAGTCCCCGGCCGGCATCCGGGAACAGGAACACGGTATCCGCAGGTGTCTGCTCCCTGGCCCAGGTGCTGAGCTGGAGCAGTTCCGGCGTGATCAGGTCCCGGCTGCCTTGGCGGCCGCTCAGGGGCGCGGCCAGGAAGATGAGCGCCGCCAGGACAACCGCGGCGGGCAGTACCCAGGCCGGAGGCTGCGCAGATACGTCTGCCGTTTCCGCCTCGGAGGGTGTGGCCGAAAACCGGGCGGCCAGCCAGGCCAGAAGCACGATCGGCAACGCGAGCGCGACACCGACACCCAGCGCCCTCAGGTTGGGCGCCGTCCAGAAGACGATTCCAAAGGGCCTGACCACGAGCACGGCGGCGGCGCCGGCCACGCCGGCGGTGAGCGCGCTCCAGCGCAAAGGCGCCGTGTAGCGCCCCGCGGAGCGGCCCGCCAACGGCCGCATGCCGTGCAGGTGCACGCCCAGCAGCAGGGGCGCGAGCCAAAAAATGTGGAGCGGCTGAAAGGTCAGAACAAACGCGGCCAGCAGCCACAGCGCCCCCTCGGAGTAGCGGGCGCCCCTGCGCATCAACCGAATGGCGGCCACGTAACTCAGCAGGATGCCAAACAGCACGTCATACAGCAGGTAGCGCATCGGCTGGAACTGCGGCATGAACGCCCACTTCAGCTTTTCAATCAGAAACCAGGTGACGGGCACCGACAGCAGCCCGATGAGCGGCAACACCCACAGATAGATGCCCAGCCGGGCGGCGCCATGGGCGGCGTCAGAAGCGGCCTCGAAGGGCCGCGCATCCGGCGGGACGCCGGCGCTGCTTCGTGTGGCCAGACGCCAGGCCGCAGCCAGCACCGCCCCCATGCAACCGTACATCCACAAGTAGCTGTTTGGAATCAGCGAAGGCCAGACGTAAGGGGCGCGCAACCGCTGCAGCTTCTCCCAGGCCGGGTCGATGCGCGCCAGGAATAATTGGTCTTCGTGAGCGCCCGTTTCCAGCCAGGCGGCGACCAGCAACAGAACGGCGCCGGCGGCCAGCGCCGCGAATGCCTTCCATCGTGCCCTCAGTCCTGCCTCGCCATGGCGCGCCAGCGCAGATACCAGATACACCAGCCAGAACGCCGCCGCGGTTGGCGGATGCAACAGAAACGCGGCCGTGCCGGCGATGCCGGCGGCCGTATAGCGCCGCCTGCCCACCAGCCCCAGACCCAGCAGCACCAGGGGAAGCGCAAAGGCGCGCGGCACCGCCTCGTACTCCACCGTCAGGACGCCGGGGCCGTACACCCAGGCGCCCAGTCCACAAATGCCCGCCCCCAGCAACGCGAAGCCCGGCTCCAGCCCCAGAGACCCCAACAGCCAGTAAACGCCCAGCAGTCCGAGCAGGCGGAACACGATCTGCAGGCCATACAGCAACAGCTCATGCCGGATTCCGGTAATGAAGTTCAGGCCGCGCAGCAGTTCGTCGTAAAGCGTGTAGGCGGTATGAGGCCCTTCCAGCACCACGTCGTTTCTGTACAAAGTGGGATCCTGCATGTGCAGCACGACGGGCATGAAAATCTGGGAATCGGACTCCAGAAAGGTGTGCCCCGGATAGATAAAAAAGCTGAGCAGGGCGAGGCCCGCCACAGCCAGCTTGACGGCCGGGCTGACGCTCCGGCCGCCCCCGGCATGGGAAGGCTGTCCGATGGTCTGTGTTGGAGTGGCGCCCAAACCGATTGTTTCCTTATGGCCGGATGTGGGGCGACTGGCCGAGAAGCCGCATCCTACCACGCTTTTTTGTGCAGAGTCCTGCCGTTCTGGTATTATCTTGGGCCGTCAACGCAACAGTGCGGCGAAAGCTGGGGTGTTCCCGCTTCACGGATGGAGGGCCTGCCCCCGCCTCGCGGCTCTGATGCCAGCAGAGAAAAAAAAAGGAGCATCTGATGAGCCTGAAGAAAATCTGCCTCTGGGTGACGCTGGTCATGGTCGTCGTAGCTCTGGTGGCCTTGCCTGCCCTCGCGCAGGGGACCAAGGCGCCTGTTAAGAAAGAAGCGCCGAAGGTGGAGAAAGCCCCACCCGTGGAAAAGGCCGCCGCGAAGGCCAAGACGGAAGCGCAGACTCCTCCGCAAAAAGGCATGGTCTGGGTCAATACGGACAGCAAGGTGTACCACAAGGAAGGCAGCCGCTTCTACGGCAAGACCAAGATCGGCAAGTGGATGACCGAGGACGAAGCGAAGAAGGCGGGCTTCAAGGAAGCCGCCGCCGCCGCCGGCCTTAAGAAGGGCGTCGCGGCCAAGAAGGAGGAAGCCGTTAAGCCCGTGTCCGCCAAGAAGGAAGAAGCTGCCAAGCCCGCGGCCGCCAAGAAGGAAGCCAAGAAGCCCTGAAATCGGGAGTTCAGTAACGATCGGGCACGAAGGGCGCCGATTCTCCGAAGCACGAGAAGGGGGAGGGGTGCTCTTGTCCTGTTAAGAAGGTCGGGGCGCCCGGCTCTCGCCGGCGCCCCGGCGCACGCCAGCATCCTGACGGCTGCCGGTGAGCCGCCGGCCAGCCGCCGGCGGTAGAACCGTCTTCAATGCGGAGACGCAGAGCACGCCGGGGCAGGCCTGCGTCCTGGCGTTGGAAAAACTCTAACCTGCCGAATTACCAGCGGCGGCCGTAGCCCTGCTGGTACCCCTGCATGTAGCCGTGGCGGAACTGCTGTCTGTAGGCTTCCTTGTTTCCGTAGCTGCTGCTGTAGCCGTTGTCGGCATCGCGATAGGTGCCGTGCCGCTGCAGATCGAACGACTTGCCGGCGCTGCGATCCTCGCGTCCGGCCTGCAGCCCCAGGCGGTAGCCGTTGTCATACGCGACCTGCATATAGCCGCCGCGCCCGTTGCCCGGCACGCCCAAAACGCCGCGGTTGTTGGGACCCGGTCCACCCCCGACACCGCGATTCGAGGCTTGGCGGTAGGCGGCCTCGTAACCGGCTCGGTAGCCATCACGGTAGGCGTTCTGGGCCTGTTCGCCGTACCGGCCAGAGCTGCTATGGCGGTCATACTGCCCGCTTCGGTAATCGTGGCGGGCGCCGCGCACCCGATCTTGCCGCCCGTGGTTGAATCCGTCCTGGTATCCGCGCTGGTAATGCTGTTGGACAACGTTCCGTTGCGCGACCGTGGTGTAGCCGCGCTCGTGTGCCTGAGTCGCAACGCTGACCATCACCACCGTAGCCGCAACCAAGATTCCGATGATCGCCCGCCGATTCATGTTGATCGCTCCTTCCCCGCGCCTATGAACCGGCTTCCGCCGGTCCCTACGTTCTTCCTTCCCTGCGCGTTGGACGCAAGCAAAGGAGGCGGCGTTTCAGCCTTCTCGCCGCCAGGGGTGAACGGATGCTCTGAGCAGCCACCCATGCCCTTTTAGCCGAAGTTCGTCACGAAAGGGCTTAAACGGGCTGTAGGGGCTTTGGAATCAGTCAGGCGCTGGCCGAGTCTGCACTACATTCGAGATCGAAATCGGGGTCGGTCGGGCGAGTTCCCGCCGCCTTCTGCGCGGCCGGTGTAACGGGAGTCTGAGGCATGTCCACTACCCCCTCCCTTAAGCTGCATTGGCAACGATTATAGCCGCGTGTGAACGGCTTGCCCTGTTCATTCCGTCGGGTATGCCGGGCGCGAGGCCCGGCGCTACCACCACTTGCGGACCGAGTGGCGCAGGTGCGTCCGCCCGCGGATGAGGAGGCCGCCTCGAAACGGAGACAACGCTGTGTTATTGTGGGCGTACCCGCAAAAAGCAAGGGAACGTAGCGGCAAGTCAAGGAGGTGACCATGCGGAAAGCACTGGCACTGGCTCTGATGTTGTTGTTGGCCCCGGTGGCCGTCTGGGCGCAATCGGCGACCTCGGCCGACCTGGAAGGAATCGTCACCGACGCGGCCGGCGGGGTCATCCCGCAGGCCTCCGTCGTGGTGATCAACAAGGAAACGGGGATCACGCGCACCGGCGTCACCAACGACCTGGGGCGGTACCGCATCCCGTCGCTGCAGGTCGGCGAATACGAGCTGCGGATATCGAAACAGGGGTTCGCGACGGTGGAGCGAAGAGGGCTGCAGCTCCACGTGGGCCAGGTGGCTACCGTCAACGTGGAATTGCCGGTGGCCGCCCAGACGCAGCGGGTGGAGGTCACCGAAGCAGCGCCCATCGTCGAGACCGGGCGCGCCAACCTGGGAGGGGTGGTGAACCGCGCGGAAATCGACAACCTGCCGATCAACGGCCGCAACTTCCTGGATTACTCGCGGACCGTGGCCGGCGTAACCAGCCAGCAGACGTCCGGCCAGGGCAGCGGGCTGAGCTTCAACGGGCAGCGGGCGCGCAGCAACAACATCTCGGTGGACGGCGCCGACAACACCGGCCAGATGAACGGCAACCCCCGCCTGACCTTGAGCCAGGACGCGGTGCAGGAATTCCAGGTGGTCACCAACGGGTTTGCGCCGGAATTCGGCCAGACGGGCGGCGGGCTGGTCAACATCATCTCGCGCTCGGGAACCAACGCGCTGCACGGCAACGTCTTCTGGTATCAGCGCGACGAGGCGCTGGACGCCCGCAACGCGTTTGTCACCGATAAGGAGAAGCCTCCGTTCCGGCGAAAGAACGTGGGCGCCACCCTCGGCGGTCCCATTGTCCGCAACAGAACGTTTTTCTTCGCCGCGGTTGAGTACATCCCGCGCCACGAAAGCGATGTCGTGACCATTTCCGATGCCGACGTGAATGCGGTCAACCAAGTGCTGGCCCGGCGACCCATCCCGCACGCTTCGGTCAAGGCGATTTCCAAAAGCACGTTTCCGGTGGACAACGTCTCCACGCTGTCGTCACTCAAGCTCGATCATTCCTTCAATTCGAACAATTCCATCTCGTTCCGCTACATTTACGGACAGGGGCGGAACTCAAATGACAGTACCGGCGGCTTGACGGATGTGAGCGGCGGCAGCGGCCAGCGCCAGTGCGACCAATCGTTCCTCTGGACCTATACGCGCATCTTCTCGCCGACCGTGGTGAGCGAGACGCGTTACCAGTACGCCCCGCGGTCGCTCCTGCAATACGCCAACGATCCGATCGGGCCGCGCGTTTCCATCTCCGGCGTGGCCACCTGGGGGCGAAACACGGACTACCCGACGCTGCTGGATGAAGGCCGCCACCAGTGGACGCAAAGCCTGAGCTGGCAGCGCGGCCGCCATTTCTTCAAGTTCGGCGCCGATATCACGCGCTTGCTGGGGCACGCCTCCTACCCCAGCAGCTTCGCCGGCAGCTTCAGCTTTGCCAGCCTGGCGACTTTTGTCGCCGGCAGCGTGAACACGTTCTCGCAGGGGTTTGGCGACCCGGCGATGAACCTGCCCGACAAGCTGCTGGGCTTCTACGCGCAGGATTCCTTCCGCCTGAACGCCAAGCTCACGCTGTCGTACGGAATGCGCTACGACTACGACATGCAGCCGCAGGGCATCAAGCGCGACCTCACCAACCCCATCGAGGCCGTGGTCCAGAGCGGCGTCCACCGGGACAGCAACAACTTCTCACCGCGCCTGGGCATCGCCTACAACCCCGATGGACAGGGGAAGACGGTTGTCCGCGCCGGCTACGGGATTTTCTACGACAAGATTTTCCTGCTGGTGGCGCGCAACTCACTGATCGCGCGCCAGACGCTGCAGCTTGCCTCCGCGCAGGCCACCACGCAACTACTATTGGGCGCTTTTCCGGAAAGCAACAAATTCCCGACCGGGTTTGCATTGCCGAAGGGCAGCCTGAATACCGTTTCCGCCGACATCGAGATTCCTTATGCGCAGCAGGCCAACTTTGGCGTGGAGCGGGCCATTGGGAACAATTGGGCCGTGGGCGCCAACTACGTGCTGGTGCGAGGGGTGAAGCTCCTGCGCTCGCGGCAGATCAACCTGTACCCGGGAACCGTCCTGACTCTGGCCAACGCCGCCTCGCTGGGCGTGGCCAGGCCCAACCCGCAGCAGATCGGGCGCGTGATGTACACAACCAGCGTCCGGCCCAACCCCAACTTCGGCAGCATGTACCAGGTCGGCTCGTGGGCTTCGTCCACCTATAACGGCATGCAGCTTACGGTGCGCAAGCAGTTCAGCCGGGGCTTCGAGTTCCGGGCTAATTACACCTTCTCGAAAGCCATCGACGACGCCAGCGACTTCACCCAGGCTATGGCGGCGTCGGACCCGTACAACGCCCGGATCGACCGCTCGTTGTCGTACGAAGACCAGCGGCATCGGTTCACCCTGACCGGCGTCTGGCGGATTCCTTACAACGGGCCGGGCAGAGCCCTACTGGGCGGCTGGTCCCTTTCCACCCTCTGGACCTATCGCAACGGAACGCCGGCGAACGTAACCGTTGGCTCCGATGTCAACCAGGACGGCAACAGCAACGACCGGCCTTTCAATGGGACATACCTGTTGGGCCGCAACACCTACACCGATCCCAATAGCTTCACGGTGCACTGCCGCCTGGCGCGGCGCATACGGATTGGCGAACGGATGAGCGTGCAGATCCTGGGTGAAACGTTCAACGCGCAGAACCGCGTGAACATCACAGGCGTGAACCACACCTGGGGAACCGAACTGGCGGCCCGCAACACGCTCGGCAGCTACACCTCGGCGGGCGATCCCCGCCAGATCCAGCTCGGCATCAAGTTCGAGTTCTAATCCTGCGCAGGCGGATCAGGCGCCTTGGGCCGCCTGGTGCACCCGGCCCACCAGCTTCGCCGAGGGAGTCAGCGTGCGGTCGCCCGCCTTCCTCCACTTGGCCGGGCAAACTTCGGCGGTGTTCTTGGACAGGTACAGGTTGGCTTTCAGCTTGCGCATCAGCTCGTCGATGTTGCGCCCCAGGTTGTAGAAATTGACCTCACAACTTCTCATGCTGTCGCTCGTGGCCGTCTGGGCCGCCGGCGCAAACGGACAGAGCATCGACCGCCAGGCGCTGGTCGCCAGGCACAACATCGAACTGCGCCAGGCCGACCCGCTCGCGCCGCTCTCCCTCGGAAACGGGCGGTTCTGCTTCACCGCGGACGTGACGGGCTTGCAGACCTTCGAGGAGGAGTACGCCAAAGGCATCCCGCTGGGCACCATGGCCGACTGGGCCTGGCACTCCTTCCCGAATCCGGAGGGGTTCCGCCTGGACCAGGCCATGGTGACGGTGGAGACGCGGGGGCGGCAAGTCACCTATCCGATCCGGGAGGACAGCCCCGCCGGGCAATGGCTGCGCGCCAATCCGCACCGCTACAGCGTCGGCCAGATCGGTTTGGCGATGACGCGGGCCGACGGCGCTCCTGCCCGCCTTGCCGACCTCCAACAGATTCGCCAGAAGCTGGACCTCTGGCGAGGACTGCTGGTCAGCGAATTCCAAATCGAGGGGCAGCCGGTGCGGATAGAAACGGTGGTTCACCCGCGCCTGGACGCCGTCGCGGCGCGTGTGGAATCGCCGCTGCTGGCGGCCGGCCAGATGAAGGTGTTTGTCGCCTTCCCTTATCCCACCGGCGCCTGGGGGCCGGCCTTCAATGACTGGGGCAAGGCGGCCAAGCACACCACCGCGGTCGCCAGGCGCACGAACAACCGGCTCGAGCTGCGGCGGCAACTCGACGGCGCCCGGTACCGGTGCGTGATTGTCCATGAGGATGCCGGCGGCATAAAGCCGCAAGGCGCTCACCGCTGGGAAATCGCGCCGGCGAGCGGCGCCGGTGTCCTGCGCTTCACGGTTACATTCTCCACCCGCCCGGAAGCTGCTCAAGCCGCCAGCAGCTTCAATGAAGCGCGGAGCGCGGCGGCCGCGTATTGGCCCGGGTTCTGGCGATCCGGCGGGGCCGTCGATTTGTCCGGAAGTAAAGACCCGCGCTGGCGGGAACTGGAGCGGCGCATCGTTCTCTCTCAATACCTGGAGGCCATTCAGGGGTCAGGCAGGTACCCGCCGCAGGAAACCGGCCTCACCTGCAACAGTTGGTTCGGCAAGTTCCACCTCGAGATGCACTGGTGGCACGGCATGCACTGGGCGTTGTGGGGCCGCGCCGGCGTACTCGAAAAACAGCTTGAGTGGTATCGGGAAACGCTGCCGGTCATGCGGGCCACCGCGCAGCGCCAGGGATATGACGGCGTCCGATGGGGCAAGATGCTCGGACCCGATGGCCGGGAATCGCCATCGCGGGTCGGGCCGCTCCTCATCTGGCAGCAGCCCCATCCCATCTATTTTGCCGAGCTGATCTACCGGGAGCGGAAGGACACGCGCACGCTGGAGAAGTACAAGGACATCGTTTTCGAAACCGCCAAGTTCATGGCTTCGTTCCCCGCCTGGGACGAGCAGCGGCAGAGGTACGAGCTGGGGCCGCCGCTGATTTCGGCGCGGGAGTTCGGCGGCAAGGAGTACGCCCGGGCAAAGAATCCCGGATTCGAGCTGGCCTACTGGCGCTGGGGCCTGAAGACGGCGAACGAATGGCGGCGGCGGGCGGGGTTGCCACCCGAGCCGCAGTGGGAGCGCATCGCCGAGCGCCTCCCGCCGCTGCCGCTGCGCGACGGCATCTACACCGAGCTGGAAGCACCGCCGGTCGAGGATGGCGGACATCCGGCTATGCTCGCCTCGCTCGGCGTCCTGCCCAGTTCTCCCATGGTCGATGCCAAAACGATGGAGCGGACGCTGGAGCACGTGATGCGGGCGTGGCCCAGGGACCGGATGTGGGGATGGGATTTCCCGCTGACTGCCATGACCGCCGCCCGCCTGGGGAGGTCCGACCTGGCGGTGGATGCACTGCTGCTGGACTGGCCCAAGAACCGCTACCTGCCGAACGGCCATAATTTCCAGGAAGCCCGGCTGCCGATTTACCTGCCTGGGAACGGGGGTCTGCTGGCGGCGGTGGCCTTGATGGCGGCGGGCTGGGATGGCGCTCCGCCGGGCCCCGCGCCGGGATTGCCGGCCGATGGCTCCTGGGTGGTTCGCAGCGAAGGCCTGCGCCGCGCACCATGACCGGCTGTAGCGGCGACCGCGCTTGGCGGGGTCGCCATGGCACTGGCTGGCCGACGCAGATAGACGCGGATGGCGGTCTAAAGACCGCCGCTACAACTCACGGGGATAGAGGAAGCCCAACAGTATTTGCATGTCTTCCCAGGCCTCGCGCTTCTTGGCAGGATCGCGCAGCAAATAGGCAGGATGGTAGGTGACCAGCAGGCGCGCGCCGCGGAACTCGAACCAGCGGCCCCGCAGTCTGGCCATGGCCTCGCTGGTGTTGAGCAGCGCCCTGGCGGCCGTGGCGCCCAGGGCCACGATCACCCGCGGCCTGATGGCGTCCAGTTGCCGCAGCAGGAACGGCAGGCAGGTGTCGATTTCGTCCTTTTCCGGCGTGCGGTTGCCCGGCGGGCGGCACTTCAACACGTTGCAGATGTAGACCTGCTCGCGGCGCAGAGGAACGTTCAGCTTGGCCGCGCTGTTGTTGATCATTTCGGTGAGCAACTGGCCGGCGCGGCCGACAAAGGGCAGGCCTTGGGCGTCTTCGTCGGCCCCCGGTCCCTCTCCCACGAATACCACGTCGGCCTTGGGGTTGCCGCTCCCAAAGACAATCGTGTTGCGTCCCGCATGGAGCTGGCAGCGGCGGCAATCGCCCAGATCGGCGCGAATGGCCTCCAGCGTTTCACGGGGAGCGGTGGCGCGGAACAAGTCGTCGGTCACCGGCCCAGGCACGAAAACGGGCGTGGGCGGAGGCGCGGGGGCCGGACGCGGCCGAGGCGGCGCCGGGTTGGGAACCGCGGCAGACGCCGCCGCCGGCTCCGGCCGGTAAAAGTCGCTGATCCCCAGCTCCTGGTAGAACCGCAAGCGCTCTTTCAGATCCGGATCCATAAAAAAACCAAGGGACGCAGATTAGCGCAGATCGACGCAGATCCAGCCCATTATCTGCGTTCATCTGCGTTTATCTGCGTCCCATTTCCGTCCTGGCGCGCCTCTCAGCCCGCAGCGCAACCACCGCGTCCAGGATGCGGCCGGCCAGCTCCGCCTTGGTCATGCGCGGCAACTCGGTGGCGCCCTGCCGCGTGATCAGAACGGCGGTGTTGTAGTCGGAATCGAACACGCCCTGGGTGACGTCGTTGGCGACCATCAAATCGACGTTTTTCTCTTCCAGTTTCTTGCGCGCGTTGGCCTGCAGGCGCTCGGTCTCCGCCGAGAAGCCAACGACCAGCCGGCGGCCCTTGCGGCGGCCGATTTCGGCCAGGATGTCGGTGGCTGGCTCCAGATCCAGGCTGAGCTTGCCTCCGCCTTTCTTGATTTTCTGAGGAGCGGCTGTGACCGGGCGGTAATCGGCCACGGCGGCGGCTTTGATGACGATGGTGGCGTCCTCCAGCCGCGCCAACACGGCCTGCGCCATCTGCTCCGCCGTCCGGACATCCACGAACTCCAGGCCATCGGGGGGAGGCAGGGAGGTGGGGCCGCTGATCAGCAGGGTGCGGGCGCCGCGCCGCGCGGCCGCTGCGGCAATCGCATAGCCCATCTTGCCGCTGGAACGGTTGCTGATGAAGCGCACCGGGTCGATGGGCTCCTGGGTGGGTCCGGCCGTGACCAGCACGGTTTCCTCCTGGAGGTCGCGGCGCAGGCCGAGGACTTCGAGCGCGGCGGCCAGGATGGCATCCAGCGAGGCCAGCCGCCCCGCGCCCGTCATCCCGCAGGCCAGGTAGCCTTCCTCCGGCTCAACGACGCGGACGCCGCGCTCGCGCAGGCGGGCCACGTTTTCCCGCACCGCGGGATGCTCCCACATGTTGACGTTCATGGCCGGCGCCACAACCACGGGCGCCTTGGTGGCGAGATAGAGCGTAGTGAGGAAGTCGTCGGCGATGCCGCCCGCCATCTTGCCCAGCAGGTTGGCGGTGGCCGGCGCGATCAGCAGCAGCTCGGCCGCCTGGGCCACGGCCATATGCTCGATGGCGCTCTCGATGTTCGCTTCCCTGCCCGGCTCCTCGAACATCCCGGTGATCACTTTCCGCCCCGACAGCGCCGCGAATGTCAGCGGACTGACAAACCGGCAGGCATTCCGGGTCATGACCACCTGGACTTCCAGGCCCTGCTGCTGCAGCAGGCGCAGCAAGTCGGCGCTCTTATAGGCAGCGATGCCGCCGCTGATTCCCAGGCAGACTTTCATGTTGTGATGTAGCGCCGGACCTCGCGCCCGGCATCCGCGGCCACTTGCCAATCAAGGGCAGGCCCGATTCGGGCCTGCCGGGCACGAGGCCCGGCGCTACATGTTCCGGCTGTGAGTTTTGCAGGCACCCCAGGAGTTAGCGTCCGCCGTAGGCTACTGGCTCCTGAGCACTGGCTCCTGACTCCTCTTATTTGCGAACGCTTGCCTCTGTGGTCTCGGCGGCGTTCCGGTAAGTGACGGCGCCGCCCAGGACCTCTTCCATGGCGATGCAGGTGGGCTTCCGCGTCACCGTGGGCAGCAGCGGGCGCGACCCGCTTTGCAGTTGGCGGGCCCGCCGGGCCGCCGCGTGAACAAATCGAAACTTGCTTTCCAGGTTTTCAATGCGATTCACTTGCTGATCCGCCCTTCATCAATTCATCCGCACACACTTCCACTTCTGCGCGTAGCCGTAAACAAGATTCTATCACCTCCGGAGGCCGGCAGCCACAGGTTTCCGGAGAAACGGGTCACTTCCGGGCGGTGGAGAAAGTTTCCAGGATCGGTTGGACCTGCTCGCTGACGCTGGCCGTGCGGCAGGCGTGTGCCAGCTCCAGCCAACGCTTGGCCTCCGGATCGTTGGCGGCGGGGTCCGCGCCCGCGCCGGCCTGCCGGGAGACGCGGGCCGCCAGCACGATGGCGCAGAGCTTCTCGGCGGCCTGCTCGATCCAGTCGTTGATGACCACGTAATCGTACTTGGAGTAATCCTCGATCTCGCCGGCGGCCCGGCCCAGGCGCCGTTGGATCACCTCTTCGGCGTCTTCGCCGCGGCCCCGAAGCCGGGCTACCAGTGCATCGCGGGAGGGCGGAAGAATGAAGATCGAGGCGGCGTCCGGCAGTTTCTGCTTGATCTGGGCGGCGCCCTGCACGTCGATGTCGAGAACCAGGTCGTGGCCCTGGCGGCGCGCTTCCTCCAGGAAACGCCGGGCAGTGCCGTAGTAGTCCTTCCCGAACAGCACCGCCCACTCCAGAAATTCGCCCCCCTCGATCATGACCTGAAATTCTTCGGCCGGGATGAAGAAGTAGTCCTGGCCGTTCTTCTCGTGCCCGCGCGGGCTGCGGGTGGTGTAGGAGATGGAGAAGGTGAGGCCGGGCACCGAGCTGAGCAGGCGCTCGACCAGCGTGGATTTGCCCGAACCGGAAGGCGCCGACACGATGAAGACGCTGCTCATGTAAAGGCTGCAGGCTACAGGCTGCAGGCTACAGACTACAGGGGGCAAATCGCGGCTCCTGTAGCCTGTGGCCTGCAGCCGGTAGCCTATTGAAGATTCTGGGCCTGCTCCCGCAGCTTTTCAATCTCCGCCTTGAGGTGTAATCCGATGTTGGTAATGCGAGTGCCCGCCTCGGCCAGGCCGGAGGTCTTGGAGAGGATGGTATTCGCCTCCCGGTTCATCTCCTGGAGCAGGAAATCCAGGCGCTTGCCCGCATCGCCGGCCTCCTCGGACTGGAGCAGGTGGTCTAATTGCTGCAGATGGCTCTTCATGCGCAGCAACTCTTCGCTGACATCGCTGCGGTCCACCAGCATGGCCGTTTCCTGGGCCAGGCGCTCGGGCGCGACCTGCTCGCCGATCAACTCGCGGAGGCGGTCGCGCAGCCGCTGCAGGTAAAGCTGCTGGGCGCCGGCGCGCAACTGCTCGATCTCCTCGACTCCGCGGCGCATCTCCGCGGCCCGCTCGGTCAGCTCGGCGGCGATGGCGCACGCTTCGCGCCCCCGCATTTCGTCCAGCTTGCGCAAGGCATCGCTGAGGGTTTCCAGGACCAGGGATTCGATCTCCTTCGATTCCTCCTCGGCCAGGTTCGCCGGGGTGAAGCTGAGAACGCCCGGCACCTTCAACACGCTGTTCAGGTCCGCCTCGGCGGTCAGGCCGAAGTCGGCCCGCAGGCGGTTATAGGCCTGCATGTAGGCGGAAACCAGTGCGCGGTCGATGTGCGCGTCGACACCGGCATCCCGCTCCAGCACCAGCGTCAAATCCAGGTGGCCGCGCCGGACCGTGTCCCGCACCGCCCGCCGCACCTTCGTCTCCAGCGGATCCAGCTCGGGAGGCAGGCGCAGGTGCAGGTCCAGAAAACGGTGGTTGACGCTCTTCACCGTCACCAGGACACCCGTGTTGCCGCGGCGGCCGGAAGAAGCCGCATAGCCGGTCATGCTTCTGAGCATAAAAACAGTTGGTAGTGACGAGTGACAAGTGACGAGGAGTTCGGCTTCCACTCGCTTGTCACTCGTCACTTGTCACTTCACTTTTCCGCAGTCTGTTCCATGAACTGCAACTCGTGCAGGCGGCGGTAAGCGCCGCCGTTCTCCAGCAACGTGGCATGCGTGCCAGCCTCCACGATGCGTCCCTGGCTCAAGACCAGAATCTTGTCGGCGCGGCGGACGGTCCCCAGCCGGTGCGCAATCACCAAGGCGGTGCGTCCGGCCATCAGGTTGCCCAGGGCCTGCTGGACCAGCAGCTCCGATTCGCTGTCCAGCTCCGAGGTCGCCTCGTCCAGGATCAAAATGGGCGGGTTTTTCAGCAGGGCGCGGGCGATGGCCAGCCGCTGGCGCTGGCCGCCGCTCAGGCGGGCGCCTCGCTCCCCGATCGCGGTGTCGTAACCCTGCGGAAGCGCCACGATAAAGTCGTGGGCCATGGCCGCGCGGGCGGCCTCCAGCAGTTGCTCGTCGGAGGTCCCCGCCAGGCCGTAGCAGATGTTGTTGCGAACGGTGTCGTTGAACAGAATGGTTTCCTGGGTGACCATGCCGATCTGGCCGCGCAGCGAGGACAGGGTGACATCACGCACATCGTGCCCGTCGATCAACACCCGGCCCGCCGTCACGTCAAAGAAGCGCGGAATCAGATTGACGATAGTGGTCTTCCCCGCCCCGCTGGGGCCGACGATGGCCACCACTTCTCCCCGCGCGGCACGGAAACTGATCCCGGCGAGCAAGGGGCTCTCGTGCTCGTACTGGAACGAGACGTCATCGAAAACAATCGCCTCGCGGAAGGGCGGCAAAGTCACCGCGCCCGGCCGGTCCTGCACCTCGCGCCGCGCGTCCAGGTATTCGAACACCTTGGCCGAGGCCCCCAGGGCCTGCTGGAAAGCGTTGTTGATGCCGGCCAGGCGCTTGACCGGCTCGTACATCTTCAGCAGCGCGTAAACGAACACCAGAAAGGCGCCGGG
>JAPKYU010000404.1 GCA_026394175.1 Acidobacteriota bacterium
CTGGATCGAGCGTGATGGCCAGCACCGCGGCGATGGCCATCGAGAAGTTCTTGGTGAAGGCCAGGGGCTTGAACAGCCGGCCTTCCTGCGCCTCCAGCGTGAAGATGGGCATGAAGGAGACGGCGATCACCAGCAACGAGAAGAAGCTGGGCCCGCCCACTTCCTTGATGGCTTCGATCACCACCTCCTGGTAATCGCGCTTGCGCCCCTCCGCGTCCCAGTGTTCCAGCTTCTTGTGGGTCTGCTCCACTACCACGATAGCCGCGTCCACCATGGCGCCGATGGCGATGGCAATGCCGCCCAGCGACATGATGTTGGAGGTGATGCCCATCGCTTTCATCGGGATAAAGGCGATGATTATGGCCACCGGGATGGTGATGATCGGGATGATGGCACTGGGGATGTGCCACAGGAAGATCAGGATCACCAGGCTGACAATCACCAGTTCTTCGATCAACGTGTGCTTGAGGTTTTCGATCGAGCGCAGGATCAATTCCGAGCGGTCGTAGGTGGTGACGATCTTGACGCCCGGCGGAAGGCTGGGCTCAATGTCTTTCAGCTTGGCCTTGACGCGATCGATCACGTGCAAAGCGTTTTCGCCCTGGCGCATCACGACGATGCCGGCCACCGTCTCGCCCTGGCCGTCCAGGTCGGCGACGCCACGGCGGATGTCGGGTCCCAGCACCACGTCGCCGAGGTCGCGCAGAGTGATGGGAGTGCCGGTCTTGTCATTAACCGCGACCACGATTTTGCCGATGTCCCCGGTGGTCTTGGCGTAGCCGCGGCCGCGCACCATGTACTCGCGCCCGCTGAACTCGACCAGCCGCCCGCCCACGTCGTTGTTGCCGCTGCGGATGGCCGCCGTCACTTTCTCGATCGGCAGGTTGTAGGCCGCCAGCTTGTTAGGATCGACGTTGACCTGGTACTGCCGGACGAAGCCGCCCAGCTGCGCCACCTCGGCCACGCCCGGCACGCTTTGCAGGTAGTAGCGCAGGTACCAGTCCTGGAAGGAGCGAAGCTCGGCCAGATCGTTCTTCCCGCTGGTATCGACCAGCGCGTACTGGAACACCCAGCCGACTCCGGTGGCGTCCGGCCCCAGCTCGACTTTCACCTCGGAAGGCAGCCGCGGCAAAATCTTGCTCAGGTATTCGAGCGTCCGCGAACGGGCCCAGTAAATGTCGGTGCCTTCGTCGAAAATGATGTAGACGTAGGAGTAGCCGAAGTCCGAGAAGCCGCGGATGTCCTTCACCCGCGGCGCCCCCAGCATGGCCGTCACGATCGGGTAGGTCACCTGGTCTTCCATGATGTCGGGGCTGCGGTCCCAGCGCGAATAGACGATCACCTGGGTGTCCGACAGGTCCGGTATGGCGTCCAGCGGCACGTTATTGAGCGACCACCAGCCGGCCAGTACGGCGGCGGCGATGAACAGGAACACGATGAATTTGTTGTGCGCGCTCAGCTCGATGATGCGGTTGATCATGGCCGCTGCCCTCCGTGGCTCTGGTGGGATGGGCTTGCCGCTCCAGGCTTTGCGACCGGCTGCCCGCCCTTCGGCCCCATGTCCATCCCGGGCATCGAACCGGGTTGCGCTTGGGGTTGCGCGGGCTGGGCGGGCTTCTTTCCCTGGTCGCCACCGCCCATTCCCGGCATCCCAGCCATGCCGGCCACCGCCGATTTCAACTGGCTCTCGGAATCCACCAGGAAATTGCCGGAGGTCACCACGCGCTCGCCCGCCTTCAGCCCGCCCAGAACGATGTACTGGCCGCCGACTTTTTCGCCCACTTCGACGCGGCGCGGCTCCAGGTACCCGTTGCCGCGGTCCACGAACACGCGCCTCTCGGCTCCCGAATCCAGCACCGCTTCCTCGGGAACGGCCAGCTTTCGCCCGTAGTCGACTACGAACTCCACGTTGGCGTACATGTCGGGCTTCAATTGCAGGCCGGGATTGGGGAACTCGATGCGCGCTTTGAGCGTGCGCGTCGTGTTATCCACCTGCGGGTAGATGTAGGTGACCGTGCCGCGGAAGGTCCGGCCGGGATCGTAGGCCAGCGTCATGCGCACCGGCTGGCCCAGCCGCACCGCTGCCGCCTCGTACTCGTAAATGTCGGCGATCACCCAGACCGTGGAAAGATCGGCAACGGTGTACAACTCGCTGTCCGGCGTGATGCGTTGTTTCGGGAACACGTTCTTGGTCAGCACGTAGCCGGAGATGGGCGAGAAGACGGTCATGGTCTTGATCGGCGCGTTGCGGCGCAGGATTTCCTGTATCTGGTCGTCGGTGATGTCCCAGAGTTCCAGGCGCCTGCGCGCCGCCGCGTAGAGCGAGTCGGCGCCGGCCGCCGCTTCCTTCACCGGGCTGCCGGCGAGGTAGCCGCGCGCCTTCTGCGCCAGCAGCAGTTCCTGCTGGCTGGCCAGCAGCTCCGGGCTGTAAATGCTGAGCAGCGGCTGGCCTTGCTTTACCAGTTGGCCGGTGTAATCGACCGTGAGGGTGTCGATCCAGCCCGCGAACTTGGCGTGGATGCGCGCGATCTTCGTTTCGTCCCAGGTCACCTTGCCCACGGCGCGAATGGTGCGCGAAAGCGGCACGGCACGCACTTCGCTGAACTTCACGCCGATGAGCTGCTGCTTTTCAGGAGAAACATTGATCGTGCCGGGCGGCATAGCGACGGTCTCCGCGCCGGCGGCTGCGCCCCCGTCCTCGTAGACCGTCTCCAGGTTCATCCCGCAGTCGGGCGCGATGCCCGGCTTGTCGGATTTGTAGGCCGGGTGCATGGGATCGACATAGTACAGAATCTTGCGCGCCTGCTTTCCCTGCCCCGCCGCCGGCGCCCCTGCTCCGCGTCCGAGGAGCTGCCGGTACAGCAGCGCTCCGGCCACCATGCCCAAAGCCAGCGTGAAAACAAAAAACGCGAACTTCTTCATAAAAACCTCGCTAACCACGGATCCCTTCTTCAAAGCAGCGACGCCCCGGTTAATTCTTCCAGCCGCGCCAGAGCTTTTTCGAACGCGGCCAGCTCCCCGTAGTACATGACCTCGTAGTCGAGCACCGTCCGCAGGTTGGCGATCAGCGTCAGGAAATCGACGGCGCCGACCTGGTAACTGGAGACCGAGGATTCCAGCGCCAGCGTCGATTGCGGAAGAATCGCGCCCGAGTACAGTTTCAGCAAATCATCGGAAGCCTGCGCGGCCAGGTAGGCCTCCTTCACGCCGAAGTTCAGCATCCGGCCCATGGACTCGTACTGGTGGCGGGCCGCGCTGAGGTTGGCGGCCTGCTCCTCGGCCGCCATGCGCTGCTTTCGCCAGAAATACAGCGGCACCTTCACGTCGAAGCGGAACTCGTACATCGCCGGGAGGCGGCCGGAGTTGAAGTAGCCGCCCATGACGCCGAAATCCGGGTAGTAATCGCGGCGCGCCAGGTCCAGGCCGAACTGACTGCGCTCCACCATGGACTGCTCGCGCTTCAGCAGCGGCGAGTCTTTGCCGGCGCGGGCGTACAGCTCATCCAGCGCGGCGCGCAGTTCCGGCTTGGGCGTGTCGGCCGGGCGGCCCAGCGGCGCTTCCGGCGGCCGGTTCAGCAGGCTGTTGAGTTCCGCCTTCAGCGCCTGTTTTTCCTGTTCCAGCTTCCGCAGCCGGCCCAACATCAGCGAAACCTCGACCTGGGCTTTCAGGATGTCCTGCTGTTGCGCCTGGCCCACGCTGTAGCGGCTCTCCGCGATTCGCGCAAACT
>JAPKYU010000196.1 GCA_026394175.1 Acidobacteriota bacterium
TACCATTTTGGCCTTTTTTCAGTTTTCTGGGTTACAATAGCCAGGAATACAGTCCTGGAGGTTATTGTGCCCTTCCGTCTCGGCATTCCCGAGTTGCTGGTCATCCTCGGCATCGCGGTGTTGATATTCGGCGGCAAGAAAATCCCGGAGCTCGGCAAGGGTCTGGGTGAGGGGATCCGGAATTTCAAAGCGTCGCTGCACCACAGCGAGGAAGAGAAGAAGACCACTCAAGAGTAGTCGGCGCGCTGGCCGGCCCGCTTGCCAGGAGCGGGACAGCAGTGTGGGTAGGAAGGGGAAACTGCCCGGCCATCCCCTCTCGAGGCTCTCTTTCCCAACGGTCCAACAATCGCCGCCGTCCCCGGCTCAGCCCTGCGTCCACGGCGGGTAGGGGCGCCGCCCGCCTCTCGATCCCAAATCTTTTGAACCCTGGACCGGACTCCGCTTCCCAGGGTTGAATTGCAGCATGCTATGATTGTGGCTTCCGATGGCCGGGAAACGCGGCAGGTTCATTACCTTCGAAGGCATCGACGGCTGCGGCAAGACGACGCAACTGGAGATGCTGGCCGAGCGGCTGCGCGCTCTGAACATGCCGGTGACCAGGGCGCGCGAACCGGGCGGCACGGCGGTGGGCGACGCCATCCGGAGCATCCTGCTCGATTCCGCCACGGTTCGGCTGGCGCCGGTGGCCGAGGTGCTTCTGTACTTCGCTTCCCGCGCGCAGAACGTGGACGAAATCATCGCACCGGCCCTGGAATCCGGCCGGGTAGTTCTGTGCGACCGTTTCGTGGATGCCTCCGCGGCCTATCAGGGCGCCGGCCGGGGACTGGGCTGGGAGCTGATCGAGAATCTGGAGCGGATCGCCTGCCGCGGCGTGAAGCCCCATCTCACCTTCATCCTTGACATCGAGCCGGCCACCAGCATCAGCCGCGCCCTGGAGCGCAACCGCGATGCCGCGGGCGCCGGCGCCGCCGATGAGAGCCGCTTCGAGCGCGAAGGCCTGGAGTTCTTCAGCCGGGTGCGCGGCGCCTACCTGGAAATCGCGGCCCGCGAGCCGGGCCGCGTCGTGGTGATCGACGGCGAGAGGTCGCGCCAGGCGGTACAGGAAGACGTATGGCGCCACGTGCGGCGCCTGCTGGAAATCAGTTAAGAGTTATGAATTGTGGCTGCGGGATCTGCCAACTCTTGACTCTTAACTTCAAATGGGCTGGGAACAATACATCGGGAATGCGGGGGTGGTGGAGGCGCTGCGGCGCATGCTGCGGGCCGGGCGGCTGCCGCACAGCCTGGCCTTCACCGGGCCGGCCGGCGTCGGCAAGTACACGCTGGCCATCATGCTGGCGCGCGCGGTGAATTGCGAGGACGAGCAGGCGCGCCAACAAGCCGATTTTTGCGGCCGCTGTTCGAACTGCCGCGCCATTGCCGGACTGCAATCCTACGAGGAGCACCCCGAGTTCGGCCCGCTGCTGGCCGAGCGCCCGCGCCTCTCCCTGGAGGAACGGCGCGACAACCCGCTGGTGCTCAGCACGCACCCGGACGTGTTCGTGTTCCCGCCGGACGGCAAGACCCGCCAGATTTCGATCCACCAGGTGCGGCGGCTGGCCGCTCTGGCGCAGTACCGGCCGTCGCGCGCCAGACAACGGGTGTTCATCCTGGATGAAGCGGACCGCACCGACGAGGTGGCGGCCAACGCCATGCTCAAGATCCTGGAGGAGCCCCCGCCGGCCACCCTGCTGATTCTGACCGCCGTCTCCTACTTTCAACTGCTCCCCACCATCCGCTCTCGCGCCATTCCGCTGCACCTGGGGCCGCTGGCCAGCGAGGAAGTGGAGCGGCTGCTGGAGCCGCTGCCCTGGAGCCAGGAAGAAAAGCGGCTGGCGGCGCGGCTGGCGGAAGGCAGTCCCGGCGCGGCCCGCCGCCTGGACCTGGAAGAATCGCGCCGCCGGCGCGGCGAACTGCTGGCGCTGCTGCGCGGCGGCATCGAGCGCCGGGATTTCTCCGGCCTGTTCAGCCGCACCCAGGCCCTGGCCCAGACCCGTGAAGAATCCCTTGAAAATTTGCTCGCTCTCCTCTATAGTCTGCTGCACGACATCCTGTACCTGGTGGTGAGCCGGGAAACCGGCGCGCCGAGCCATCCGTTGCGGAACCTGGATCTCGAGGAAGAACTGAGCGGGATCGCGCGCCAGGTGGATTGGGAGTGGCTGGTCCGGGCCGCGAGTCGGCTGGACAAGCTGGATGGCCTGCTCCGCCGCAATATCAACAAGCAGGTGGCACTTGAGGCACTGGCCATGTCGTTAGAGTCCGTTCGGGAGCAGTGACCAGCGATGCGTGACAAGTGACGAACAGGGCGCCTTGGGGAACCTTGGTTTTGCTTGCTCGTCACTCGGCACTTGTCACTCATCACTTCTTCTGGCCGATGCCGCGGAGACGGGGTGCACGTGCGGCATCCCCCTTGCGCCCCGCTCGATGCTGTGTTAGTTTAGCCGTAAGCAGCCTCCAATTTACCGGGGAGCTTTGCGGCCGGGGCCCCAGTTTTTTATCTCCAGGCGTCAGCCTGAAAAAACAAGCGTACGAGCCAAAAAATGAGCAAGGAGATCATCGTGAACCGCAAACTGATCCGTCCGTCTTTGAACGAGATCAAAGAGCAGATGACGACGCGGCCTCCCCGCAAGAAGCCCGCGCCGCCGGAATCCACCAACGCCGAGAATTTTTACTACGTGAAGCAGATGCAGTCCCGGACGCCGATGGTGGTGGTGCTGCAGGACGGAGAGGAGATTCGCGGGGTCATCGAGTGGTACGACAAGAGCTGCATCAAGGTGAACCGCGTCCACGAGCCCAACCTGCTCCTGTACAAGCCCAACATAAAGTATATGTTCAAGGAGAACGAGGCCAGAGTCAGCACCGCGGGAGGCAGTCAGGGCTAAAGCGGAAGGCAGAAAGCAGAAGCCACCGCGATGGCTCTGCCGCTTTCCGCCTTCTGCTTTCCGCCTTCCGCCTTCTAGTTTCTTGGCCGCGCCCGGTGCTCGAGCCGGTGGCGGCGCCGCACTTCGGCCTGCTCGTACCGCCGCTTGTCCTCTTCGGTTTCGGGGATCACGGGAGGGATGGGCTTGGGCTTTCCCTGGTCATCGATGGCCACGAAAGTGACGAACGCGGAGCTGGTATGGCGCCGCTCCCCGGTCAGGACATTTTCGGCGAACACCTTGACCCCCACCTCCATCGAGGTGTGGAAGACCCGGTTCACCGAAGACTTCAGGACAATCAACTCGCCGATGCGAACCGGATGGAGGAAATCGACGTGGTCCATCGAGGCGGTGACCACGTAACTGCGCGAATGGCGATGGGCGGCAATGGCGGCTGCAATATCGATCAGGTGCATCACCTTGCCGCCCAGGATGTTGCCCAAGGGGTTGGCATCGTTGGGCAGCACCACCTCGACCATCTCCGCCTGGGATTCCCGGACCAGCTTGGCTTCTGGCATGTCTGTCTCAGCTATCAGCTATCAGCTATCAGCTACTGCGCTTCTGGCTGATAGCTGATAGCTCGGTTTCAGCGGCGCGACGGCCCGCCGGCCGGCGCCGGCGCGGCCTTCCGCCGCAGGTAAGCGGCCACGTAGGCGGCCGCCTGCCGGTGGAGAATCTGGTCGGCGGGCGGCGCCGTAAACCGCCCCGCGGCCTTCGAGTACTCGAGCCTGCCGTGCGTGGCCGGCCGGTGGTCCTGCTCCACCACCCAGGCAATGGTGATGGTCTCGCCATCGTCGGAGGCCGCGCTGAAACGCGCTGCGTCGCTCGAGCACGAATCTTGGAAGCGCGGGCACTTGCCCCGCGCGTAGCCCATATTGCAGAGATTGCGCAGGTCCTGCTCCCCCGGCCGGTCGCCGGCGGCCGCGCGGCACTCCCCGTCGTACGGATCGCCCAGCGGCATCTGCGGCCGCGGGCTCCAGCGCCGTTCATCGAAAGGCTCGACTGGATAGAAAAATGGACAGGCCATTCCCGCTCCTTGCTCTGTTCTCTGTTGCCAGCCGGATGATACAGCGAAGCCGGAGGAACTTCAAACCGGAAGCGCCGGAACGGCGAAAACCGGCGCTGAAGTGCTGAAACCGAGCCGCGACCGTCAGGGAGCCGTGTGGCGGATGGCGGTCTGAAGACCGCAACGATATCGCCGTGCGCTACCGCAAGCCCCTGAACTGATTGCGGATTGCGGGGCGAGAAATTCTTCAACCACCTGCGGGCTAGGAGCCGCAGACGGCGCCGAGACCTGGCGTGAAAGGCTTTGTCCTCCTTTGTGGGCTAGCGCTCTTTTCGGCCGGGCTCGGGGCGGTCGGGGCCGGGCGGCCGCTGGAAGAGCGAATCGGGCAGGTTCTGGTTATAGGCGGCGGTGGTGAGGAATACTTCGAAGATCTTCTGGCCGTCGCGTTCCCGCATGCTGTAAAAGGGCGTCTGAATATCGCCGATCTTGCGGTAGTTGCCCAGAAGTTCGACTTCTTTCTCCAGCAGGCGGGTCTTCGGGTTGCGGCGGCTCCACTGGCGGCGCACAGGAAGCTTGTTGCTCTGGTCCACGGCAATGGTGACGACGCGGTTGTCGGCGTCTTCCACTTCCACCAGGTCGGCCAGGCGGTTGCCGATCAGGTCGGTTCCGGCGTACCGCAGCGTCACCCCCGGCTCATTCAGCCGGAACCGGAGGACATTTTCCACGCTGAGCAGGCGGTTCTCGCGGATGCGGCGCATCTCCTCTTCGGGGTACTCGCGGACGCCGCGGAAGGTCTTGTCCCAGCCCTTGTCGCCGTTGATGACGACGACCACTTCCTTGTCCTTGCCCAGTTCCTGGCGGAGCTTGTCGGGGAATTTGTCGTACTCGGTGAAGCGCGCCAGCCCCTGCAGTTCTTCGTCGCGCCCGAACTGGAAGGCGCGCCCCTCGGCGCGCATATCCTTGGCCCCCAGGAATGCCTTGCCGCCGAGGGCCTGCATGGCGGCGTTCAGGATGTCGCGCGCCTTCTGATCGGACGGGGCGGGAGAAACCGCCTGCCCGACGGGCTGGCCCGCCCCGGCGGCGACCAGGCCAAACAAAACGACCGCTGCAAGAACCGGCGAGGACATTCGCCCCTCGGCACTCCGAAGTCCGAACTCCGCACTATCTCATCCCACCAGTACCGCGCCACCGTTGACGTTGAGAATCTCGCCGGTGATGAAGGTGGCAAGGTTGCCGGCCAGGAACAGCACCGGGCCGGCAATTTCCTCCGGCCTGGCGATGCGCTTCAAGGGAATCGTCGAGATCACCTTCTTGACTGCCGCCTTGGTGCGCAGAACCGGGGCGGCCATATCGGTCATCACCCAACCCGGGGCCACGCAATTCACCAGGATGTTGAAAGGAGCAAGCTCGGTGGAAAGCGACTTGACGAAGCTGATGATGCCGCCCTTGGAAGCCGCGTAGTGGGCGTGGAAGGCTTCGCCGCGCTGCCCGGCGGTGGAGGAAATGGCGATGATGCGCCCCGATTTCTGCTTCTTCATCTGCCGCGCGGCATAGTGCGTGACGGTGTACACGCCTTTCAGGTTGATGTCGATCATCTCGTCCCACTGCCGCTCGGTCATTTCGTCGATGGGCGCGTCGTCGGCGTTCCAGATGCCGGCGTTGGCGACCAGGATGTCGAGGCGACCGAAGCGGCGCACCGCCTCGCCGACCAGCCGCTCGGCCTCGTCCATGTGGGCCACGTCGGCCTCGAAGGGAACAGCCGTCGGCCCCGAGCGCGCGGCCACCTGCTCGGCCGCCTCGCGGTTCGCCTGGTAGTTGAACACCACGCGGGCGCCAGCTTTCGAGAACATCTCGACCACGGCCGCGCCGATGCCGCGCGAGCCGCCGGTCACTACGGCCACTTGCTTTTCCAGCGTTATCATTCCAACTCCCCGGCCCGGCGGACCAATTCTTCAAAGAGCGCGAGAGAGAGATCGCTTTCCTTCCAGATGCGCTCGGGATGCCATTGCACACCGACCAGGAACCGGCCGGGCTCGGTGGCTTCGACGGCCTCGATGGTTCCATCGGGCGCATGCGCGCTGACCCGGAGCACAGGCGCCACGCGCTCAACGGCCTGGTGATGGCTGGTGTTGACCAGGTGCTCGCCAGCCCCGCCCAGCCGGGCCAGCGCCGAGTCCGGCTCCACCAGCACCTTATGGCGCACTTGCGGGTCACTGTGGTCGATGGAGGTTTCCAGGTGCTGGATGAGCGTGCCGCCCAGGGCCACGTTGAGCGCCTGCGTACCAAAGCAGATGCCGAGCAGCGGGGTGCGCGTCCGGATGGCGTGGTCCACCAGCGCGAAATCGAGCGCGTCGCGCTCCGGGTGCACATCCCTAACGCGCGGATCGCGCTCCGCCCCATACTGTTGCGGGGCCACGTCGCTGGCGCTGCCGGAAAGAAGAATCGCATCCAGGCGCCCGGCAATCTCGCGGGCATACTCCAAGTCCGGCAGCAGCGGCAGCAGCACCGGGATTCCTCCGGCCGCCACCACCGCCTCGCTGTATTCCCGCTGCAGGTAAAAGCGGTCACCCTGCGGCGTGCGGTCCAGGCGGCAGCAAATGCCGATCAGCGGTTTCATTGGTTTGCCTGAGTCCTCAGTTCTCAGCCATCAGTTTCTAGCTGTCAGCTATCAGCTATCAGCTTTCAGCCTTTCATGGGGAGGCCGTCGGGCTCTTCTCTGCGACCTCTGCGTCTCTGCGGTGATCCTGCCCTGAGAGGAAGCCGGCGATCTGGTTGTGTACCGCGGCGGTCAGCCGGTCGGCATGGCGCAGGCTGAGGCCGGCCGTGGCCACCGGCTTCCCCACCATCAGCTCGACGGCGCCCGGCCGGATATACATGGACCCCATGGGCAGCACTTGCCGCGTTCCCTTGACGGCCACCGGAACGATCGGCACCCCGACTTTAATGGCCAACAGGAACGGGCCGGGCCGAAATGGCTTCAGCGTTCCGTCGTCGCTCCGCCCGCCCTCGGGGAAAAAGAAAATCGACGCGCCCTGGCGAAGCTGCCGCGCCGCCTGCTCGAAGCTGCGCAGGGCGCCGCGCGGGCTGCTCCGGTCCACCTCCAGGTGTCCGGAACGCCGCAGGTGCCACCCCAGGAAGGGGACCGAGAACAGTCCCTTCTTGGCCAGGATCCGGAATTCGGCCGGGATTCTGCTGAAGATCACCGGGATGTCCATGAGACTCTGATGATTCGCGCAATAAATGTAAGTGGCGCGCGGGTCGATGTTCTCCAGCCCGTGGACCCGCACCTTCACCCGGCTGGTCACCAGGATCATCCCCGACCAGATCCGCGCGCAGCGGTGCTGGAAGCGCCCGTGTGGATCGAACAAGGAGCCGGCCAGCGAAATCGTGCCCATCACCGCCGTTTCGAGATAGATCAAAACGTCGGTGAACAGCATCGAGCGAAGCCAGCCGAGTGCGTACCTCATAAGAGTTAAGAATTAAGAGTTAAGAGTTAAGAATGATCCTTCAGAGGCAGATGCGCCTTAAACTTATAACTCTTAGCTCTTAACAGCGCCCACCAGGTACAAGGAGCCGGTAACGACGACAATGCCGTCGGGACCGGCCAGATCGCGGGCCTTGGCCAGCGCCGCGCCGGGATCCTCGCACTCGATGATGCGGTGGTTCAGGTGCCCTGTCAATTGCGCCAGCACCTGGGTGGTGGCCGCGCGCTTCTGCGGCGGACGAGTCAAGACCACGGCGCCGGCCAGGGGAAACAGCAGATCGGCCATCTCGGCCACCGCCTTGTCCCGCATGGCCCCGAACAGCAAAACCAATTTCGGATTGCGGATTTCGGATTGCGGATTGCCCCCTTTGTCGGCGTCTGAAATCCGCAATCCGAAATCCGAAATCCGAAATTCCTCGAGGTAGGCACGCAAAGCGCGGGCGCCGGCCGGGTTGTGGGCGCCATCCAGCAGCAGGCGGGGCCGGCCCTGGAT
>JAPKYU010000217.1 GCA_026394175.1 Acidobacteriota bacterium
TGGCCGAGCTGCATGACCACCTTGTTCTCCTTGACGGCGCGGCGCATCCGCTTGGCGTCGTCCAGGCGCGTGCACCAGCCCTTCTCCACGTACATATCCTTGTGGGCCTGGGCGGCGCGGACGGTCATCGGGGCGTGCCAGAAATCGGGAGTGGCGATGATGACCACGTCCACCTCGCGGTCCTCGACCGCTTTCTCCCACTCGCGGAGGATGCGGACCCTGGGGTTGGTGCACAGCCCTTGGGCGCGCTTGATGTTGCCCTGGTAGAGGTCGCAGATCACCCGCACTTCGGCATCCGGAATCTTCTGCGCCTCCTGCATCAGCCAGTGGCCCTGGGTGCCGACGCCGACGCAGGCCACGCCGATGCGGCTGTTCAGATTGCGTGCGGAAAGAAACGCGGGCGCCAGTGTCGAACAGGCCGTGACCGCCCGCAGGAACTTACGTCTGGGAACCGCAGCTTCGTGGTCGTTCACGGTGGTCCTCGTTTTCGCAGTGGTTTCCGGAAGCGGCCATGCGCGGCGCCGGCGAGCTGCGCCCTCGGCCCTCGCCCTTACATGGCCAGCGCGCGCCGGCAGAACTCGAAGCACTCGCGCACCCCGCCGACCGTCTCGCGGTTCTCGACCTCGTATTCTATCAGCGCCGGGAACCGGTACCGCTCGGTCATCATGAGGCGAAGGACTTCGCGAACCGGCGTATCCCCCTGGCCGAACAGCATGTCCGGGCCCTGCTTCTTCTTGCGGTCCTTCAGGTGCACGGCCACGACACGACGGTGGTTCCGAACGATGAAGTCCAGCGGGTCGAAGCCAGCGGCCACGAAGTGGCCGATGTCCAGGTTGATGGCGAGATAGGGCGAGGCGCCCTTCATGGCCCGTTCGAAGTCCTCCGGCGTGGCGCACTCGTCGGGAGCGGTGCGGCTGTGGTTGTGCATGCCGACGGTAATGCCGGCCCGGGAGGCGTAGGCGTCGATACGCCTGGCGCCGCTCACGTTGGAGGAGGAGGTAATCGCGGTGACGCCGAGCGCCTTGGCCATTTGAAAGCCGCTGGCCATCTGCTGATCGGAGAACTCCTGGCGGAAGGTGTAGCCGTATGCGGTCAAGGCAATTCCGGCGGCCTGGAATTTCTGGCGCACCTTCCGAAACATCTCCAGCGGCGGCCTCTCTCGCCATCTTCCCAATTCTTCGGGCGTCAGTTCCTTGCGGGGCTCGACGTGGCCCGCCCACAGCTCGCAATAGCCGGCGCCGATCTCGCGCATGGCCTGGATTGCCTCATCAAGCGCCCGGTCGCGAAAACTGTAGCTCTGGATGCCGACGGCAACGCTGTTGACGGGGGAACTCGCCCCGGCGAGCGCGCAAGCCAACGGCGCCGCCAGGACCATCGCTGTACATTTCCTTCGTGAGAGGTTTTCCATGGCTTAACGTGCCCCGAGAACGCGATCCCTGAGGAGGCAAAATATAACGGCGACCTCCGGGTCACCATGCCGGACCCGCCGCGGCGCTGCGGATTCAGGCGCATCCGCAGCGTCCGGCGGCTGCTTGATTCGTGCGCCCTCAGAACGTTAGTTTCAGCGCCCCCTGCCAGGAGCGCGGCGGCTCCTGGGAGGTGATGGTGCCGAAGGCGGCGCTGGTCGGATTGTTGCCCGGGCCGCGCAGGACCGGATGGTTCGTAGCGTTGTAGCACTCGGCCCGGAACTGCATCGTTATCCGCTCGTTCACCTTGAAGTTTTTGATGAGCGAGAAATCCCAGCGCGACTGCGTGTCGTATCGGACGCCGCTGAAGCGCAGCGGCGCCACGCGGTAGTTGTTCGCCGCCGGCTGCTGGGCGCTATTGCGGTTGAAGGCATCCACGTTGAACCAGCGGTCCACGCTGCGCCGGCTGCTGGGCAGCTTGACGTCGCCGGAGATGTAGACGACATTGCCGAAATCCACCGGTTGACCGCTCTGCTTCTGCATGACGCCATTGAGCTGCCAGCCGCCGGCGATGAAGTTCAACGCCGAGTGCCAGTTTGCCCCGAAATGGCGCCGGCGGCCGAACGGCAGTTCCCACTGCCCGCTCCAGACCGCGCGGTGCGTGCGGTCGATGGTGGAGAGCGACCGGTAGGGCATCGGGTCCTGGGCGTTGAGGAAGCTTATCGCATCCATGGCCTTCGACCAGGTGTAGCCCCACTGCATGGTGTAGCCGCGCGACCAGCGCTTCTCGCCGCGGGCCTGCAGCGACTGGTACCAGGAATATCCGGCGGGATCGCCGTTCAGGTTCACCTGGCTGAACTGCGGGTAGGGAAGCATCAGGTTCGAGCGGGTGCGCGTGTTGGAGATGTAGATCTGGTTGGTCCCCAGGAACGGATCAGGGGACGTCGCACCCAGGTAATTATCGACCGCTTGATCGCGCAACAGCGAGCGGCTCAGGTACCCCACCGGGATGTAGTTCACGTTGCGGGTCACGGGGAGCCGGATGGTCCGGTTGCCCACGTAGGAGGCTTCGAACAGGAAGCGGGCCGGCAACTCCCGCTGGATGCCCAACGACCAGCGCTGGGCGTAGGGCTGCTTGCGCTCCATGCCGAAGAAATTGATGTTCTGGCCGATGTTGGTCGAGTAGCCGCCCTCTGGCCCCAGCGGCTGGTACAAGCCGGTGGGGAACGGATTCGCCGTGCTGGCCACATAGGTGATGCCGTTGTCGGTGGTGGGCTGGATCGGCGTCGAGCGGCTGAAGCCGTCCTGGATGGTGTTCGTCCTGTTGACGCCGATGGAGGCGTAGAAGATGCCGTAGCCGGCCCGCACCACGGTCTTCGGCGTTGCCTGGTAGGCTATGCCGAACCGCGGCAGCAGATTGAATTTCTGCCCTTTCCAATACGCGCGTGGGTTGGGGCTCACTGCGGCGAACGTCAGCCCGCCCTTGACCTTGAACTGGTCGGCCGGAATCTCGGGGATCGGGCTCCTGGCGTAGTTGGCCTTCACCTGCGCCTCGATGGGGCTGGCGACGTCGGGGAGGAAGTGGACCACGGCGCGGTTGAAGCGCTCGGTGATCGGCGATTCGTACTCGTAGCGCAGGCCCAGGTTCAGCGTCAGCTTGCGCGTCACCTTGTAATCGTCTTGCATGTACAGCGCCAGGTACTTGTCCTGCTCGGCGTAGCTGGCCGTGCGGGTCATGGTGCCGCCGGGGATGCCCACCAGCAGCGCCGTCAGTTCGGCCCCCACCGGCGCCGCCGAAGATGTGTCGGTTTGCTTGGTGTAAGTGTTTGCGAAGGTGTAGTCCGGCGCTATGTCCGTCTGGTAGCGGTTGCGAAACTCCCGGTAGACTCTCAATTCCGGCCCGAACCGGAAGTTGTGATTGCCTCGCAGCCGGGTGAAGTTGGCGTTCAGCGAGTGGGTCAGCGAGGACGTGACGCCGTCCCCGCTCTCCCAGTTGCTCAACACCGTCAGGTTGCCCACCGTTATGCGCGGAATGGTGGCCACGGCCTTGTCCGAAATCAGATTGAGCAAGCCGGGCGAGAAGCCCAGCGTCGAGAGGTCGAAGCCCCGGCTCACGCGGTGCTCCGGGAATTCCTGCGCTGTGGCGCCGTAGCGGACGTTCAGCAGGAACGTGGGGCTGAACACGTAGACATCGTCCAACGCGATGCCGCGGTTGATGCGGTTCAGGATGACGCCGGTGACGTCGTCGCCGAAGTTGCGGGCCTTATCCTCCTGCCAGTAGTCGCGGTGCACGCGCAGGAAGACGCGGTGGTTCTCGCTGAAGGTGTGGTCCATGCGGCCCATCGTCGTCCAGTAGTCTTCGATGGCCTTGCCCGCCATGAAGAAGTTGTTGGTGAAGTCGCGCGAACCGGCCTGGTTGGGCAGCGGCCACAGCTTCAGCATACTCTGCCCCACCTTGTCCAAGCGATTGGCCGGGATGATGTTGCCCACGAAGGGGTCGCGCGTGTAGCGGGCGCCGATCAGCCTGGTGGACAGCGGGTCGTAGACCTGATAGTTGGCGCCGATGGCCAACAGCGCCGAGAGGTCGCCGCGCCGCGCCGCCTCGCTGGGCACCGTCGAGGTCTGCGCGCCCACGTTCGGGTCGCCGAACTTGTTGGCCTCCCAGGCGAAGAACCAGAAGGTCTTGTTCTTGCCGTTGTAGACTTTCGGAATAGTGATGGGCGAGCCGCCCGACAGGCCGTAGCGGTTGTCCTGGTAAAGGGGCAGCACCCGCTGGCCCGGTTTGGCCGCTTTGTTCTGAAAGATGGTCGGAGCGTCCAGCGCGGAGTGGCGCAGCCACTCGTGGACTTCGCCGTGAAAGGCGTTGGTGCCCCCCTTGCTGCTCACGTTGACCACGGCACCCAGGGTGTGGCC
Organism: Acidobacteriota bacterium; assembly: GCA_026394175.1. Taxonomy (GTDB): domain Bacteria; phylum Acidobacteriota; class Terriglobia; order JAJPHL01; family JAPKYU01; genus JAPKYU01. Next base: position 4,320 of record JAPKYU010000217.1, read on the forward strand.
GATGCTGGCATCGAAAACCGAAGTCTGGATCTTGAACTCGCCGATGGCGGTTTGCGGCGGCGAAAACGCCACCCGCGGCGCCGTGCCGTCCGAATAGGTGTTCGACACGCCGTCGATGGTGAACTCGTTACTGTTGGTGCCGCTGCCGTCCGTCGAGAACTGAGACGGGGCGCTGTTGAACGGCGCCTTGCGCAGCCGCAGATCGGTGGCATTGCTGGTGCCGGGCGCCAGGTGCACCAGGTCCATGGCGTTACCCGCGAACAGCGGCAACTCGGTCACGCGCCGCTCGTCCACCACCTGGCCGAGCGAGGCTTCGGCGGTGGCCAGCAGTGGCGTTTCCGCCTTCACCTCCACGGTTTCCGCCACGCTGCCCACCTGGAGCTGCACGTTGACTTCGACCGTGTCGCTGATGCGCACCTGCACCGCATCATTCACGAACTTCTTGAAGCCGGTCGATTCAATGCTGAGCGAGTAAGTGCCCGGCAGCAGGTAGGGCAAGACAAAATTGCCCGATTCGTTGCTCTTGGCGGTGATGGTGACGCCGGTGGCGGTGTTGGTCACGCGGATGTCGGCGCCGGGAATAACCGCGCCGGTGGCATCCGCCACGCGGCCCACGATGGTGCCGCGCGCATCCTGCGCGGCGGCGCCCGGCGCGATTCCGAGTGTAGCGGCCAGCGCCACAAGCATCAGAAGCAGGCCGGAAGGAAATACACGAGAGGCCCTCGAAACACAGTGCGGCATTCCTCGGTGTGTCATTTGCTTAACCTCCAGGTAAGCAGGTTTTTCAAATCGACCGCGCTTTCGCGGCTCCTGTTGGGCCGGGCCCGTTGATCGTGGGAACTCGCCCTGGCAAGCGCACGGGCCAACGGCGCCGCCAGGGCGAGTCGGGCGAGGTCCCTTTCAGAACAGTTCGGCGTCATGGCTTCAGAAGGAATACTTGAGCCCGAACTGGAAGATGCGCGGAGCCCCAGCGCTGGTCACCTGCCCGAAATTCGACCGGCTCAGGCGCGTCTCGACGTTAGCCAAGTTCACATAGTTGAACAGGTTGAACATCTCGCAGCGGAACTCGACCTTGTGGCGTTCCCTGATCTGGAACTTCTTGAAGAGGCCTACGTCAAAGTTCTTGCTGCCTGGCCCGGTCACCACGTTGCGGCCGACGTTGCCGATCTGCCCCGAGCCGTTGGCCACAAACGCCTCCTTCCGGAACCAGGCCTGGATGACCTCACCGCGCGAGCGATTGGGGCTCAGCTTCCAGGGACCCACGACGTTCGGCCGGTCGTTGCTCGGATAGCCGTCCATGTCGTTGTCGGCGTCGGTGAGGATCCAATGCACGATGTCGCCGTCGTAGGAGACGGGCGCCCCGGAGTAGAACGTCGCAATGCCGTTCATCGACCAGCCGCCAAGCATCTTCGAGACCGCGCTCTTACCGGTGAAGAAGGGAAGCTCCCAAACCCAGGAAACAGCCAGCGTTTGGCCCCGGTCGAATTCAGAGCGCCCCCGGTTCAGCGAGAAATTCCGGCCATCCACCCAATTTTGCCGGGTGTCGTGCCAGCTTCCGTTGTCGATTGCCTTTCCGGCGGTGTAAGAGCCGAGCAGAGTCAGGCCGCCGCTGAAGCGCCTCTCCACGCGGGTCTGCAGCGCGTTGTAGGACGAATTGATGAAACCACCGGTGGCGATCATCTCCTGAAAGATCGGATACAGAGGACGACGCTGATGAATGTTGCTGCGGGTGGCGTTGGGACCGGGCAGCGGCAGGTTATCGTCCCGGGTGCCGATCAACTTCCGGCCGCCGTTACCGACATAGGCCGCCTCCAGCGCCCAGTTCCTTCCCAATTGGCGCTGCACCGTCATGTCGTACTGCATGACGTAGCCGTTCCTCATGTTGAAGTCCTGATACTGGTATTGCTGTTGCAGCGGGAATTGCAGCCGGGACCAATCCCGGTTGATCGGAAACGGCGAGCCGCCGATCGAAGCGTAAGGGTCTTCCAGCGTTGCGTTGTAGATGGTCTGACTGTACCCGAAGGGCGTGCTGACTTGCCCGCCCTGCAGCGAGTTGAAGATGCTGAAGGCGTAGCTGATGCCGTAGCCCGCCCGCAGCACGGTCTTGCCGTTGCCAAACAGGTCGTAGGCGATGCCGACCCGCGGGGCGAAATCGTTATGGTCGCCCTTCACCCCGGCGCGGGGGATGCCTGGGTCGCACGGGAAGACGATGCCGGTTGGCGCCTGCGGCACGCATTGCGATTTCTGGCCGGGCACGTAGGCCACCAGCCGGTTATTGGGATTCACCGGCCAGGTGTTCAGCTCGTGGCGCAGACCCAGGTTCAGCACCAGCCGGGGCGAAACACGGAACTTGTCTTGGACGAACCAGTAGAATGCCCAGCTATTCATGCTCTTGTAGCTTTCATCGGCCAGTGAAAGGCGGCTGGCTCTGCCCAGCATCAAGTCGCCAACGGCGTATCCGGTTGCCGTGCCATCGATGATGAACGATCCGCCCATGGCCGGCGACGTTGAGGTATCGAACAAGCGACGCAACCACAATTCGCCGCCGAACTTCACGTTGTGCCGCCCCTTCATCCAATCGAAGGTGTCGGCCACAACATAGTGGTCGGCGATCTTGGGTCCGCCGTTGACCGCGGCGGCGTAGAAGAAACCACTCACCTGGAGGCTCGGAGGCATTTTCGGCCCGCTGGGAAGTGGGGAGAATCTCGCGCCCAGGTCGTTCCACGTCACATCGTCGGGGTAAATGTGGCGGTCTCCCGCGCTTCGCGAAAGCGTTGCCCGGAAGTGGTTCATCTTGTTGGGACCGATCGTCCAGTATTCGTGAAGGTTGAGATTCTGTTGCCGCGACTTCATGTCGCGGTAGGAGAAATCGACGTCCACGTTGGTCTGCGGAAAATGCTGGCCGTCCACCGAATCGCTCAAGAAGTAGGCGCCCGACAGCTTGTGGCTGGCGGAGAAGATATGATCGATCTTCCCCAGGTACTGCTTGCTGGTCCTTGGATTGCCGACTCGCTGCTCGAGATTGGCCGCGTTGCCAGCCAAGTTCGGCAACGGAAGAGCCAGTTTCACGTAATTGAGCGCCACCTTGCTCAGGCGTTCGCTGGGGATGATATTGCGGGCGAATGCCTGGCCGGTGAGCGGGTCGCGAACGGTAATGGCCCTTCCCTGCCGGTCCAGCGACTGGGAGAAGTCGCCCTGGCGCTCGGCCGCCGTGGGCACGCGGGCGGTGTTGCGAAAAGCGGTGGTGCGCTGCCGGAATTCCTGGTAGGTGCCGAAGGCGAACGTCTTGTCGCGCCGGATCGGCCCGCCGAATGTCCCGCCGAATTGATTTTGCACCAGCGGCGTGGTGTTCGGTTCGAAGAAGTTGCGCGCGTTCAGGCTGCGGTTGCGCAGGAATTCGAAGGCGCTGCCGTGAAACTGGTTGCCGCCGGAGCGCGTGATCACATTGATGACGGCTCCGGAGGAACGCCCGTATTCCGCGTCATAGTTGTTGGTGATGACGCGGAATTCCTGGATCGCATCCGGGTTGGGCACGTCATTGCCATAGTTGCGCAGTGGCGCGGTGTTGTCCCCGCCATCCAGCAGCCAGTTGCTGTTCTCCGGTCGCGCCCCGTTCACCGACGCCCGGTTCTCGATAAAGCCTTGGAGATTGCTGGTCTGGAACTGTTTGGCGCCGGGCACCAGGCTCAGCAGGCTCAGCGCGTTGCGGCCGTTGATGGGCAGATCGACCACGCGGCGCTGATCGACCAGCGCTCCCATTTCGCTACTGGTTGCCTCCACCAGCGGCGCATCCCCGACCACCGTCACCTTCTCGGACAGCGCGCCCACGGTCAGCTTGATGTCCAGCCGCGCGTTCCGGTTCAGCGACAGCTCGATGCCCTGCTGGATCCAGGTGCGGAAACCTTCCAATTCGCAGCGAACGGTGTAGCTGCCCACCGGCAAGGCGGGCAGACTGAAGTTGCCGACCTCATTGGAGCGAGCAGCGCGCGCCTCGTTGGTCAGCGTGTTGGTGGCAATGACCTTGGCATCCATAATGACCGCGCCGCTTTCATCGGCGACGGTACCGAAAATGGATGCCGTCGTTTGCGCGCAGCAGGGCGCGGCGGCCAGGGCGATCAACGCCAGGCACAGCAGCATTCCTCGACGAATCATGCGATCAGCCTCCAAGCGAGCAATCTCTGCGGATCAATCTCGCCTTGGCCGGCCATGTTGGATCAGGAGAACTCTCGCGGGGAGTATTTCACCGTTAGTTAACGGTACGGGGCGGCGCAAGCCGTTGCGGATGCGCCGCTTGGCACGGCGGCGCCTGCTCGGTGCTATAATGCGGGGGCCATAGGCGGGGTAGCCCGGTTACAGTTAGAAACGGTACGACACGGTAAGAACGACCGGGAGGTGTCGGATATGAAACGGCCCCCTCCTTCACCAAACGAAGACCTCAATGCTGCCGGCGAGCGCCGCGCGGATTCCGGCTCCGGCATTGCCATCGATTCCATCCGGGCCCAACTGGGGAAGGTCCTGGCGGGCGAACCGTTCTCCCACTCGGAACGTCTCTGCCGCTTTCTGCGCTTCACCGTCGAGGAGGCCATTCAGGGGCGCGCCGCGGGGCTCAAGGAGTACCAGATCGGCGTCGAGGTCTTTGACAAGAAAGGCGAGTACGATCCCCGCATCGATCCCATCGTCCGGGTGGAAGCCGGAAGGCTGCGCTCCAAGCTGGAGGAGTATTACCGCGGGGAAGGCCGCAACGATCCGGTCCTGATCAAGCTCAAAAAAGGGGGCTACGCCCCGGTGTTCGAACGCGCCGAAGCGGCCAGCGCCGGCGCGCCCGGGATGGGAATCGCGGCCTGGCTGCGCGCGCCGGAGAACAGCAAAACCCTGGCCCTGCTGGCCGCCCGGCTCGCCGCCCTTCTGGTGCTAGGCGGGGCGATTCTTCTCTTCGTCGAGAATCTCGGGCTCCGCAAGCAGGTTCGCGAGCAGAACCTGAAGTCCGTGGCGCCGGAGTTCTCGCGGCTCTGGGGAAGGTTCCTTGCGCCCGGCGCCAACAACTTGGTTATTTTCGGCAGCCCCGCCTTTTTTGCGTCTGACCGGGAGGGTTTGTTCCTGCGCTGGCAGGGGCTGTACGAGTCCGCCGACTACGCGGCCGATCCCCACTTCCAAAAAATGCAGCAGCGCTTTGGGCCTCTTTCGGTCCCGCGCCACGATTACGCCTCGATGGGCGACGCCCTCGCTCTGCACCGCCTCACGGCTTTCTTGGCGCGCGCCGGAGTCTCGCTGGCTGCTGTGCCGGCCAACCTGGCCAACTGGGAGGCTTTGCAGGACTCGAACGTCATCTTCCTGGGCGCCCCGCGGATGATCCCGCTGCTGGCCCGGCTTCCCGCCCAACAGGATTTCGAGTGGGACGCCAACCACAACGTGGTCAATCGCAAGCCGCAGGCGGGCGAGCAGGCCACTTACGTCACAGCTTCCCACTATGACGAGGTTTCCTACGCGGTCGTGGCCCGCTTCCCGGGCCTTGAGGCCGACCGGCAAATGCTGCTGATCACCGCGCACAGCGCTCCGGGCATCGTCGCCGCCGTGGACCACCTGACGCAGCCGGAACGGGTTAAGGCGCTGGCCCAGAAGCTCGGGCTCGGCGCGACGGCCGAGCCGCGGGATTACCAGGTGCTGATCCGTGTGCTCGTCGATAAGGGCTCGCGGGTGAAGTCCGAGTACGTGACTCACCACAGGAATTGAATCATTGCAGGTATAATCTTGCGGGTTTTGTTTCCAGCCTGGCGGCCCCTGGCCGGCGCTGAAGGGAGATGATATGAGCAACGACGGTGTCATGCGAGACGCTGTTACGGCCGGCGACGGGATCGTGCGTCTGGCTCCCTGCTGGGTTCCCCGGTCGTTCTTGATGCCGGGCGGACGTTTGAAGCTCGATCCCCGCGACCTCTACGCGCTGGGCGCCCAGCGCGGCGGCATCGACGAGCGGTGGTTCTCCTCGACCACCAACGCCGACAATGGTCCCGGCACGCCCCCCGACGAGGGCCTCAGCTACATCGCCCTCAACGGCAGCCGGGTGCTGCTGAAAGAAGCCATCGAGACCATGGGCGACGCCTTCCTGGGCGCGGAAGTGATGCGTGAGCACGGCGGCTGGAACGTGCTCTGCAAGTTCTTCGACAATCTCGGGCCCATCCCCCATCACATGCACCAGATGGACGAGCACGCCCGCAACGTGGGACGCAAGGGCAAGCCGGAAGCCTATTACTTCCCGCCGCAGTACAACTTCACCGGCAACAATTTCCCGTACACCTTCATGGGCCTGAACCCGGGCACCACCAGGGACGACGTGCGCCGGTGCCTGGAGCGCTGGAACGAGGGCGACAACGGCCTGCTGTATCACTCCCGCGCCTACAAGCTGAAACCGGGGACCGGCTGGCAGGTAGACGCCGGCATCCTGCACGCCCCGGGCTCGCTGGTCACTTACGAGCCGCAGGTTAACTCCGACGTGTTCGGCATGTTCCAGTCCATGGTCGAGGGCCGGCCGGTGCCCTGGGACCTGCTGGTCAAGGATGTTCCGCCGGAGAAGCACCACGACCTGGACTACATCATCAGCATGCTGGACTGGGAGGCCAACGTCGATCCCCAGTTCGCCAAGAACCGCTGGCTGCAGCCCAGGCCCGTCCGCGATGAGAACGAGATGGCCGAGGGCGGCTACTCGGAGAAGTGGATCTGCTACGGAACGGAGTTCTACTCGGCGAAGGAACTGACGGTGCTGCCGGGCCGCTCGGCGGTCATCCGCGCCGCCGCCGCCTACGGCCTGATTCTCACCGAGGGCCGCGGCGCGGTGGGAAGGCTGGAAGTGGAGACGCCGTCGATGATCCGCTTCGGCGAGATGACTTGCGACGAGCTGTTTGTGACGGCGGACGCCGCCCGCCACGGCGTCAAAATCACCAATACCAGCGACAAGGAGAACCTGGTCCTGTTGAAGCACTTCGGACCGGGCAATCCCGACGCGGCGGCGCTGATCCCCAGAGCCGGCTGACAGCCGTCAGCCGATTCCCATGCAGGTGCGATTATGAAGCGAGTTTCGATTGGCTCCTGGGCCTACACCATCGGCCCTTATGCCAAACACCCCATCGATTTCGACACGGTGTGCGAGCAACTCCGGCAGCTCGGATTCCAGGGCGTGGAACTGGGCGCCTTCCCGCCCCACCCCAATCCGGGCAACCCCAGCGGTCCCGATGAGAACTGGCCGGGCGCCATGCCCGAGAAGTCGCAGCGCGCCGAGCTGAAAGCCAGGGTGCGCGAGAAGGGGCTGGGGTTCAGCGGAATCGCCGCCAACCTGTGGGGCGAGAAGCTGATCAACACCGACGACCAGTCCAAGTACATCTCCGAGTTTCGCAAGAACGCGGAGTTCGCCGCCGACCTGGGCATTGGAGGCATCCGGGTGGATTGCGTCCAGCCGCCGACCATTCATCGCCAGCTCGATTACCCAACGGCGATGAAGCGCGTCGTGACCGCGTGGAAGACCTGCTGCGACATGGCCGCCGATTACGGCCTGTACGTCACCTGGGAATTCGAGCCCGGCTTCGCCTTTAACAAACCCGGCGACATCGTGCGCGTTCACGACGCGGTGGGCAAGCAGAACTTCGGCCTGCTGTACGACACCTGCCACGGCCAGATGGTGGGCGTCAACGGCGCGCGGCAGGAAGGCGAAAAGGAAGTGTTCCCGACGCAGGCCGATTTCATCGAGTTCCTGTCGGGCCGCATCAACCACGTCCACCTGATCGACTCCGATAACACCTGCCACAAGGACGACGCGGGCAACGACGAAACTTCGGCCCACCCGCCGTTTGGAATGGGCGTCGTCGATTTCGATGCCGTCATGGCCGCGCTGGCCAAGGCCTATCGCCTGCCGCACGACTGGTGGACCATTGACCTGTGCTTTTGGCCCGATGCCTGGACGGCCACGGAGCGCTGCAAGAAATTCGTGGACCGC
>JAPKYU010000267.1 GCA_026394175.1 Acidobacteriota bacterium
GGTATTTCCAGCGTGCTCGGGTGTCGGGGTTGAGGTCATCGAAGATGCCCTGGACGAGCCGCGCGTTCATCAGCAGGCCCTCGATCTTGTTCCCTTTGTAGCGGCGGCCCGCGTACGTGGGCCGGCCGTTGATCAGGAACGCATCGCCCCGGATCGCGATCTCCGTTTTTCCGCCGGCCGGCGCCGAGGCCAGCGCCATGCCCGCGGACAGCGAAAGAAACGCACGGCGGTTGATGCTCTTCATAGCCGTTCTCCTCTACGGATTGTAAGCCATGGTACGATCCAATCCGCATGGGAACCATCGACCCTGGGAGGGATCGCTCGAATCGAACGGAATTGAAGCGACGACTATGAAACGAGGAACGGCGAGGAACCCACGGCAGACGGAGGCCCGCTTCCCGGCTGGGTCGCGGCAGGCGCCGCCGTCGTTTCCGGCCAGGAGCGCGAATCGGCCCCGAAAGACAAAAAGGCGCTAACAGTGCCGGGCGACCGCGAGGCTCGCCCCATAGCCGCGCTGTTGGGGGCAGGGTCGCCGCGGCGACTGCTGGTCCCGTGCGCTCTATGCCCTGCTGTACTTGGCGCTGCCCCAGGCCAGAATCGGGTAGAAGATGAACCCGAGAAAAACCAGCCCCATCGCGAAGCCGGCCCCCTTGCCGAACTTCTTCGCGAAATCGATGCTGACCACGATCGCTATTACGAATCCGACAATCGGGATCAGGAGGAGAATGATCCACCATCCGGGCCGGCCGGCAATCCGCAGCCAGACGATGGCGTTGTAAATCGGGATGATCGACGCCCAGCCTGGTTGCCCGGCCTTGGTGAAGACCTTCCAGAACGAGGCGATAAGGAAAACCATCACCGCCAGAAGGATCAGAGAGAACAGTACACCGGTGCCATCGGTGCTGCTTTGCAGTGCCAGGGCCCATGCGTGTATGGCCATAGCGACTCCTGTCTTGGTAGCTTTCCCAGGGTAGCTGGATTCTACGCCGGGCCCGAGCCAACGGCAAGCGGGAAACAGGCCAGCGCGGGGCAGGTGGGAGGTTTCTGGAGATGAATTCGGTGAATTCGGGCCGGTGTGCCCGGCGCCGGCGCCGCTACGGACGGCGGTGTCGCTCTACCGCGCGAATGAATGCCGGCGGGTCGATGATCAGTGTCCCGGGGTCGCGCCGATACGCGGTCTCGAACAGCAGGCTCACCATCTCCTTCGCTGTCATCTCCGGCCGGACCTGCCATCCCATGGCGAGAACACCCGCGACATAGGGTATGGCCCAGCTCAGGCCGCCGCGGCCCGTGTATTGGTACCCGAAGTCACTTTTCTGATAGACCTCGGCGGTGGTGCGCGGGGAGGTGGGCGCCATCACCCGTTTTGCATCCGGACGTGCCTGACCCGCGCCTGGGAATCCGGGCACACACCGAGACGGTTTTTCGCGATCGGGGCCGTCGAACCAGCACGGGCCGATTATGCCGTGATGAGCGGTGCAGTCGAGCACCAGTATGCCCTCGCGCTCCGCGGCTTCCACGGCTTTGTCCCACTGCGCGTGGTTTGCGGTGAAGGGCGAGCCCTGGCCGGACGGACCGGCGGAGACGGAGACCACGCGAATCTTCTCTTGGTTCGGCAGCTTCCTGTTTTGCTCCAGCAGCCACTCCAGCGCCCGTGCCTGATCGGCGGAGTCGCGGTTCCAGGACGGGGCGGCGACGAAGTACAGCCGGGCGTCCGGCGCTGTGCCGATGTTCTTGCCCACCAGCAGGCTGGCGACGGCCGGACCGTGCATGCTGGTTTGGGCCCCGGTGCCGACGTCATGGTAGGCGACGATTTTACCCGCATACTCGGGGTGCTCCGCGAATAACGGTTGATCGACGATACCCACCGCCACGCCCTTGCCCGTGATCCCCCTGGCATGCAGTTCGCGCACGCCCAGCCCCGGGTTCATGGCGCCCTTCAACAGAGCGTCAGGTGTCAACGAGGCCGGCATCCGCTTCGCCTCCGGCCACACGGTTTTCTGGTTAAACCGCAGAGTGGCCAACAAATCAGGCTTGCCGGAGAAATCGGCGTTGCTCGCGTCCTTCAAGTTGCCGCCCGGGGCAATGCGAACATCATCGAAGGGCACGATCCCGGACTGGATCTTGGAAGAGACGGGCTGATCGGGCGGAAACTGACTTTTTCGCGCGAGCATCAGTTCCGATACCCGCCCCTCGTGCAAGAACAGGCGCACCCCTTTTTCCCTACTCGAATAGTACGCGATGCCTTTCATGCCCTGGAAGTCCCGGTAAAGTACCCCGGAGATGGACCCCAACTCTCCCTCGACCACCGCTTTGGGCCGGCCCAGGGCTGCGAACACCTCATCCAGAGACGAGCCGACTTCGATGGCATCCAGGAGCTTGATCCCGGGGGTGTGAAAGCGGAGCTCCACCACCTGACCGTTGACCACCACGGCGTGGATGTCCGGGTCGAAGCGCGCGATGTACCGGGCGGGGAGATTGTCTTTCTGGAACGTTTCACGGCCCCAGAGATACCCGGCCGGCTCTCCGAAGAGGCGCACCAGGTCCTGGATGGTTGCCGTCTCGATATCGAGCTTCCGGAGTTTTTTGCTGATGTCACCGGGTGAGGGGGCCTGCGCGTAAAGCGTCAGCCCAAACAAGAGAATCGCGATTCTCCACATCCTGCACCGCCTTTCGGGGCCGCGTCCGGTAATCTCCACCGTAATACGAAGCCCCAGCCCTGCTTGTTTCATGATACGTCGAGACGTCGGCGGTACAACTGGCCTGGTGGTGAAAAACCGGCCTGAGGGATATACTCCATCCTTCAGAGGAGGACCAATGAACGCCTCTGTCTTCCGCCACTTTGCAGTTTTTGGGTTGCTGCTGTTCGTATCGGGCGCCTTGCTGCAGGCGCAGACCGCCGCCGTGCGGCCCGCGCAGCTTCGCTCGGAGTACCGCGTGAATCCGCTGGGCATCGACGTGGCCAAGCCGCGCGTGAGCTGGGTGCTGGCACCCGCCGATCCCAAGGCCCGCGGCCTGAAGCAATCGGCTTACCGCATCCTGGTGGCCTCCACCGCCGAGAACCTGGTGGCCGGCAAAGGCGACCTGTGGGACTCGGGCAAGACGACATCCGAGCAATCCATCCACGTCGCTTACGGCGGCAAGCCGCTGGTCTCCGGCCAGCAGGCGTTTTGGAAAGTGCAGGTGTGGGACCAGGCCGGCAAGCCGTCGGCATGGAGCCAGACGGCGCACTGGTCAATGGGCTTGCTGAACAAAGACGACTGGAAAGGGGAGTGGATCGGGCGCGATGAAGAGAAGCTGCTGAGGCACCCGGCCAGCCCCTACGGGGTGTTGGAGAAGGCGCGCTGGGTCTGGTTCCCGGCCGGCGAGCCGGCCAAGGAAGCTCCCGCCGGTCCCCGCCTCTTCCGTGCCGAATTATCCGTGCCCGCCGACCGCAAGATGGCCAAGGCAACGGCGGTTGTCGCCGCGGACAATAGCTTCGAGTTGTTTGTCAACGGCGAGGAAGCCGGCAAGGGCCGCCAGGTGCAAATGCCGGAAGTGCTCGACATAGCCGCACGGCTGAAGCCCGGGCGCAACGTGATCGCCATCCGGGCGCTGCATAACCGCGCCGGATCGCCGGCCGGGCTGATCGCCGCCGTCCGCGTGGAATTCGCCAGCGGCGATCCGCTGGTCTTCAGCACCGGCCCCGCCTGGCGCGCTGCCGAAAAAACGCCCGACGGCTGGCAGCAGCCGGATTTCCGCGATTCCGGCTGGGTCGCGGCCAAGGACCTCGGCTCCTACGGCATGCAGCCCTGGGGCGAAGTCGGCTTCAGCCAGGAGCGCTTCCTCCCGGCCCGTCTGCTGCGCAAGGAATTCGATGTCACGAAGAAGCTGAAGCGGGCTGCCGTTTACGTCTCCGGCCTGGGCCTGTTTGAGATGTATGTGAACGGCGGCAAGGTGGGCGACCACGTGCTCTCGCCCGGCCTCACCGACTACGATAAGCGCGCGTTGTACGTCACCTTCGATGTGACCAGGCAAGTGGCGGCCGGCCGCAACGCCATCGGGCTGATGCTCGGCAACGGCCGCTACTGGGCGCCGCGCGAGGGCGTGCCCATGAGCTCGCGCAGCTTCGGCTACCCGAAGGCTATTCTGCAACTCAACCTGGAGTACGAGGACGGCAGCGCCTCAAGCGTGGTCAGCGACGAGACCTGGAAGCTGAGCACCGACGGCCCCGTCCGCCTGAATAACGAATACGACGGCGAGGAGTACGACGCGCGGATGGAAGTGGCTGCCTGGGCGCGCCCAGGCTTCAAGGATTCCGGCTGGGAGGGTGCCCGGGTAGTTGGCGCGCCCGCCGGCCCGCTGGCGGCGCAGATGGCCGAACCGCTGCGCGTCACCGAAACCCTGCGCCCGGTGAAAGTCACCGAGATCAAACCGGGCGTTTTCATCTTCGACATGGGGCAGAACCTGGTGGGCTGGTGCCGGCTACATGTTTCCGGCACGAAGGGCGCGCAGGTGAAGCTGCGCCACGCCGAGAGCCTGCAGCCGGACGGCAGTTTGTACGTGGATAACCTGCGCTCGGCGCGCGCCACTGCGCTGTATACGTTGAAAGGCGGCGGGCCGGAAGTCTGGGAGCCGCGCTTTTCCTACTACGGCTTCCGTTTCGTCGAGGTTACGGGCTTCCCCGGCAAACCGACGGCGGCGGCGCTGGAGGGCCGCGTGGTCCACGACGCCATGACGCCGATCGCCGACTTCGCCAGCTCCAACCCGCTGCTGGACCGCATCCACAAGAACATTTTCTGGGGCGTGCGCGGCAACTACCGCAGCATCCCCACCGACTGCCCGCAGCGCGACGAGCGGCAGGGCTGGCTGGGCGACCGTTCCATGGTCAGCCGCAGCGAGTCGTATCTGTTCGACGTGGCCGCCTTCTATACCAAGTGGATGCAGGACCTGGTCGATTCCGAGCGCGACAGCGGCAGCATCCCCAACGTGGCGCCCAATTACTGGGTGCTGTACAGCGACAACATCACCTGGCCCAGCACCTTCATCTTCGTTCCGCAGATGCTCTACGAGCAGTACGGCGACCGCCGGCCCATCGAGCAGCATTACGCGGCGATGAAGAAGTGGATCGACTACATGAAAGGGTTCATCAAGGACGGGCTGATGCCGCGCGACACCTACGGCGACTGGTGCGTGCCGCCCGAATCGCCCAAGCTGATCCACTCCCAGGACCCGGCGCGGAGGACCGACCCGACGCTGCTCGGCACCTCTTATTACTACCACCTGCTGCGCCTGGTGGCCCGCTATGCGCGGATGCTCGACAAGCAGCAGGACGCTGCCGAGCTCGAGCAGCTCGCCTCGCAAATGCGCGAGGCCTTCGAGAAGAAGTTCTATAACCGCGAGGCCGGCTATTACAGCAACGGCACCCAGACCTCCAGCATCCTGCCGCTGGCCTTCGGCATGACGCCCGAAGAGAACCGCAAGCGGGTCTTCGACCGGCTGATCGACAAGATCGAGCGGGAGAGCAACGGCCACGTGGGCACCGGGCTGGTGGGCGCGCAGTGGCTGATGCGCACCCTGTCGGACAACGGCCGCCCGGATGTAGCTCTGGAGATCGCCGGGCAGAAAACATATCCGGGCTGGGGCTACATGATCGAAAAAGGCGCCACGACGATCTGGGAGCTGTGGAACGGCGACACCGCCGACCCGGCCATGAACTCCATGAACCACGTGATGCAGATCGGCGACCTCGGCGTCTGGATGTATGAATACCTGGCCGGCATCCGCTCCGATCCCGAGCAGCCCGGCTTCAAGCGCATCATTGTGAAGCCCTACCCGGCCGGCGATCTCGCGTTCGTGAAGGCTTCGCACCAGTCGATGTACGGGAAGATCGCCAGCCAATGGAAGCGCGAGGCCGGGCGGTTCACTCTCGGCATCACCATCCCGGCCAACACCACCGCCGTTGTTTACGTGCCGGCCAGGCAGGCATCGGCGGTGACCGAATCCGGGCAGCCGGCCGCGAGCGCCAAGGGCGTGAAGTTCGTGCGCATGCAGAACGGCGCGGCCGTGTACGAAGTCGGCTCCGGCACGTACTCGTTCAGTTCGCAGATGTAAGTGTGAATAGGACGCAGATGAACGCTGAATTTCCCTTCGCGGTTGCTGGTTCTTCTCCTATGAGATCCATCTACTGTTTTTTGGTTTTCTTCTTCGCGGTGACTGCTGCACCGGCCCAGCCCATCCCGCGGGCCGAGCATCCGCGGCCCGATTTCGAGCGCGCCCAGTGGCTGAACCTGAACGGCGCCTGGGATTTCCGCTTCGACCCGGACGACGAGGGCCTCCAGCGCGGCTGGTTCAAGCCCGGCACCGATTTCGGCCGGCAGAAAATCACCGTGCCGTTTTGCTGGGAAAGCTCGCTCTCCGGCATTCAGGACAAGAGCGGGCAGAAGATCGGCTGGTACCGGCGCGACTTCACCGTCCCGGCCGAGTGGCGCGGCCGCCATGCCTGGCTGCGCTTCGAGGCCGTCGATTGGGAAGCGCGCGTGTGGGTGAACGGCAAGGAACTGGGCATCCCGCAGGGCGGGACCGGCGGCTATACGCCCTTCGAAGTCGACCTGGCGGGCGTGGCGGAACCGGGGCAGCGCGCCACCGTGGTGCTGCGCGCCTACGATGCCACCGACCCGGCGCTGCCGCGCGGCAAGCAGACCCCCGGCTGGTACACCTACACCAGCGGCATCTGGCAGACGGTCTGGCTGGAGGCCCGCCCGGCCCGCTACATTTCTTCGTTCTCGCTGGTTCCCCGGCGCGACGGCGACGCGTGGTTCCTGGATGTATCGGCGAAGGCGGCCGGCGGTTCGGGCACGGGGAGCCTGCGGCTCAGTTCGCCTGATGCCAGTGTTGAAGCGCGCGAGGTTGAGTTAAAAGACGACGAGGCCCGCGCCAGCCTCCGCGTTCGCTCGCCGAAAACCTGGACGCCCGATTCGCCGCACCTCTATGACTTGACGCTGCAGCTCGGCGAAGATGCCGTTCGCTCCTACTTCGGCCTGCGCACCATTGGCCGCGGGCGCTACGGCAACCTGCCGCATGAATCGGTGCTGCTCAATGGCGAGCCGGTTTACCTGTGCGGGGCGCTGGATCAGTCGTTCAACCCGCAGGGCATCCACACGGCGCCCAGCGACGCCTTCCTGCGCCGCGACATGGAGCTGGCGCGTTCGGTGGGCCTGAATTTCCTGCGCATCCACATCAAGGCCGACGAGCCGCGCCGCCTTTACTGGGCCGACCGGCTGGGCGTCATGATCATGCAGGACATGCCGAACACTTCGGTGATGAGCCGGCGCTCGCGCGAAGCCTGGGAAAGCACGATGCGCGCCGTCGTCGAGCGCGACCGCAATCACCCGGCCATCTTCTCCTGGGTGGCCTTCAACGAAACCTGGGGGCTCAATTACGGAAAGGAAAGCGGCGAATCGGGCCCGCCCTACGCGGAGAACAAGGAGACGCAGGCCTGGGTCGAGGGGATGTGGAAGCTGATCCGGCAACTGGATCCCACGCGCCTGGCCGAGGACAACTCCGCCAACCGGCGCGACCACGTAACCACCGATCTGAACTCCTGGCACTTCTACATCGGCGATTACGGCCGGGCGCGCGCCAACATCGAAGAGATGGTGAAGAACACCTATCCGGGCTCGGGGTTCAACTTCGCGCCCGGGCGCGCGCAGGGCACGCAGCCGCTGAACAATTCCGAAAACGGGGCGGTGGGGGCGGGCGGCGGCGACCGGGACGTCTCCTGGGGCTTCCGCTTCCTCACCAACGAACTCCGCCGCCACGAGAAGATCCAGGGCTACATCTACACCGAGCTGACCGACATCGAGTGGGAGCACAACGGCTTCGCGAACTACGACCGGACGCGCAAGGAGTTCGGATACGAGGCCTTCGTGCCGGGCATGACCGTGCGCGACCTGCAGGGCGAGGACTTCGTGGGCTACGACGCGCCGCCCGCGATCCAGGCCGCGCCCGGCGCGGAGATTTCAGTGCCCGTCTTTGTCAGCCATTTCTCGAAGCGCGCGGGGAAGGCTTCGCTGCGCTGGTGGATCACCGGCTACGACGATCTGGGCGAAAAAGCAGGGACCGCGCCCGAGAGCCGGCCCGTTCGCTGGGAGCGCTGCCGGGTGATCGAGCAGGAGCCGTTGCGCCTGCGCCTGCCGGGCAAGCGGCCGTTCGCCGGCGCGGTGGCGCTGGAGCTGCTGGATGAGTCGGGCAAGCGCATCGCGGCGAATTTCGTCAACGTGATCGCGCGCGGCGCTCCCAGCCCGCGCGTCGAGGTGCTCGGCCCGCGCCTGCTGGCGCTGCGTTTCAAGCCTGAAGAGCCCGTGAGCGTTTTGGAAACGGAACTAGAAAGCCGGCCAGGCAAATTGTCAGTCGCCCACGCCACCACCATCGAGTACAGGGTGCCGGTACCCGACTACGTGGTCAAAGCCGGTGCTGTCAAGCTGGAACTGCTGGCCGAACTGGCCGCCCGCGCCGGTTCAGCCAAGGTCGATTGGCCCTCGCGCCAGAAGCCGGTCGATTACCCGCAAACCGAGGCGCGCAAGTTCCCCGCCACCGTGCGCCTGAAGATCAATGGACAGCCGGTCGCGGACATCGAGCTGCCGGACGACCCCGCCGATTCGCGCGGCGTGCTCTCCAGCGTGGCCGAGTACCACCACGGCAGCTACGGCTACCTGGTGCGGCGTTCGGTGGCTGCGCCGGCGGGCGCCGAGATACGCCTGGTGTTCGAGGTGCCCGCCGAGGGCCTCTCCATTTACGGCGAATCCATGGGCCGTTACACCTTCGACCCCACCATCTTCATCCACACCGCGCGAGATTTAACGCCTTTGAAATAACCACAAAGGCACGAAGGA
>JAPKYU010000603.1 GCA_026394175.1 Acidobacteriota bacterium
GTGGCGTCAGGTACGACCTGCGGAACCTGCACATCAGCGCCTCTATCTGGTTCCAGTCGTGGCACCAGATCACGCGCCGTATTCAAAATCGCCCGGTCTACTCGGAACGCGCCTTCTCCGTCCCAGTCGTCCGGAAGTTCACTCACAGAAACCAGGCGATCAATGAACTCCCTTCTCCAGTCCACCCCATCCCTCAAGAGGCCGGGTGTCGTTTCGGCGACGCGACTAGGCGGTAATAGTTCGCGCGGAATGGGCAAGGTTTGGCACACCCAGTCCCAAACATGCTTGGCTTGTTCTGCGGCGGCAGTCTGGGGGAAGCAGGCCGGTCCCCAACGAAGTGTTACGGCCGCAGTGGCCAACGATGCGGGATGCGCTATCGTTGGCGTTGCCATAGCGTGTCGGCCTCCTTGCTCACCAAATCAGCAAACCCAGTGACAATGCAAGCCCCTGACCGTAAGGGAGAAATGAATAACCGGGGTCTTGGAACCCGGTAGCAACACAGGAAGGATATCAACATGCATCCGCCCACCCACATCTGGAATTGAGAACCGCATGTGTAGTCTCAGGTTCTCTGGTTGGGGCAGGAAGTTTGACTTCGGTTTCCATGTTAGCGACGGAAACAGATTGCCCCATTCGGCCGGAGACTTCCAAAGTTGGCCTTGGTCGATACGATTTACATAGGTCAGTTCACACTGGTCAACCTGTGGGCTGAGAGCATCTTGCTGCTTCAAGAAGCCCAAGAACTCACGCCAACGGAGAAGGAACTGCGACTTGATGGCAGGGAATCGGATGTATGTGTCCGAGTCTTTTACGCGGCGCCAGTTGTAGACGAAGCGGTCGCGCTGAACCTGTACCAATGCTGTTCCGGTCTTGTCGGTAAACCAAATCCTGGGAAGGTCGGGCATCTGTGACAGAGACGGCTCAAACTTGTATTCCGCCTCGGGATTCTCCACCATATGAAGGATGGGGGGTTGTTCCATTACGTTCGGAAATGCATGCTTAATCTTCGCCCAGTACAGACCGATGTGCGCTGCGGTGAGTCCTTGCAGCCGGGCAAACTGGATACTAACGGCCACCTCTGTCACGGGGGGGCGTTTGTAATCAGGTAGTTCTCTCTTCTTTGGCATGTCTGGTCACGCAACGTCTAGCACAAACCAACAGGAAGGCAATAGCGACGTACAACAGAAACTCTAACACCAAATCTGTGCTCTGTCAAGGTCTAAGGCGGCCAACCCCGTAGCCAGGCGCACCGTTCAAACCGGAACCATTGCTCTTGATCATTCGTCAGTACTGGCCCTGCTGCAACAGGAATTCTGCGTCCCCTGCAGTCTCTGCTACGCGCACCGCCAATGCCAAAGTGAAGCACTACCAACCACCGCGCAATTATCCAACCTTATGGTCGCAACGGAGAAGCGCCGGGCGGCTGTGCGGCGGGCGCCGCTGGCGGCGGGCCGGCGGCAAGCGACTGGTCCTCAACGAGCGCCTGCAGCAGTCTGTACTCCCACTCGTACACGTCGCGCATCGCGGCGTCGGGCACGAGGTTGCCCGTCACGCCCATCTGTAGGTCGCTGAACCGCGAGGAGAACCCTACGGCCGCGACGGTGCCCTTGCCGAACTTCACGGTCGCCCCCACGGGCCTGCCCTGGACGTACGCGAAGGGCGTGCCGCCCGTGACCGCCGAGCAGTTCTGCACGCTGACGATGGGCCAGCCCGGCGGGCCGCTCATCGTACCGGCCAGGCCGCCGACGCGCGTGATCGCGAGGCCGAACGGCCAGAGGACGCTGTCCGCCGCCGACTTGGCGCTGGTCTGCGAGTCCAGCACCAGCAGGCGGCCCCCGGCCCGCACGTAGTCGGCCAGGCCGTCGGCGTACCCTTTGGGTGGGAGCGAGCCGGGGTTGATGACCACGAAGAGGTCGTCCCTCGCCGGGTCCGGGCGGCTCGCGCGTCTCTCGAAGTAGCCCAGGCGCAGGATCCACCGCTCGAAGATGCCGTAGGCGTCGTCGCGGCCGGAGATGAACCCGCCCTTCGGGAGCACCGCGTCGGACACGGTCAGGTCGAGCGCAACTGAGACGTACGGGCGGACGCTCGGCGGCAGGGGCATGGCGTGGCGATGATGCTCGCGCACCGCGACGGCGGCCCCGGCGTGGCCGAGGATCGCGGCCGCCAGGAGCACCGCCCACGCCGCCGCCCATCCGCGCGCCAGGGCCAGGCCGGCCGCCGCCAGTGGCCCACAGTTGGACGAACGCCCCGTAGCGCATGTCCGGCCGGTCCTCGACCTGCGGATAGAAGTTGCTGGCGTGGTAGTCGGCCGCGGCGTTCTTCAGGCCCAGGCCGCGGATCGCCGCCCGGCCCGGGCTGCTCGCCGGCGCTATCGAGCACGACACCGCGAAGTCCAGCGGCCCCATGCGCTGAATGACGGGGTGCGGCACGAGGGGCGGCTCGAACCTGTCTTCGAAGAATGAGTCGATGCCGAACAGGCAGTCATACCGTAACTCGAACCCAAACAGCCGCGTGATGGCGTTCAGGCACTCGCCCGTGTGGAACACGTCGGTGTGCTCGCCGATGGCAACCAGACCGCCGCCTTCCCGGACCCACCGCTCGATGGCGTCGATCTCATCGTCGGCGTACGCGATAGTCGGGGTCTTGACCACCAGCACGTCGATGTTCCGGAGCGCGTCGTCGTCGACGGGCTTTTCGAGCCGCGACATCTCGTAGAACCGCGTGAAATAATCATACATACAAGCGTAATTATACCCGGAGTCCTGGCCGTACCAGGTGGTGTCCATGGCGCGGGTGGTCGGTTCCCACTTGGAGTGGCCTTCTTCGACGGCCACCCGGCCGGCCTTGCGCTCGCCCACGGGTTCCCACACGATTGCGGCCGTGAAGACGGCGCCCGCGGCCGCGACCAGCGCCGCGGCGGCGACCAGACGCCGCCAGGCGCTCGGCCCCTCGGCGGCCGGCGGGGGCGCCGGCGCCGCCTGCGTCTCGGCCCGCGCGGCGCGGCCGACGAACCGCCACGCCAGCAGGACCGGCCCCGCCAGGAGCGCAAGGTGCAGCGGCGTGCTCCAGAACTGGTTCATCACGTTCATCGGGTCGTCATACTCGGTCACGAGCGCGCGGTGCATGTACAGGCCCAGAAGAAGCCCCGCGCGGACCAGCAGCCAGACGAGTGCGGCCAGGGCCAGCGCCCCGGCGGCACGCACCAGGTCGCGGGGCCTGCGGCCGGCGGCCGGCAGCGCGCCTGCGAGCAGGGCCGCTATACCGCCCACCACGAAGCACAGGGTCGGCCCGTCGAGCAGGAGTTCCCACGTCGCCGCGAGCCGGTGCACCTCGCGCATCGAGAACATCGCCACCGTGCTG
>JAPKYU010000125.1 GCA_026394175.1 Acidobacteriota bacterium
CACTTGTCACTTGTCACTCGTCACTTCACACAATGATCTTATTCAGCGGGTACTCGACGATGCCCTCGCTGCCGGCCTGCTTCAGCTTGGGGATGATTTCGCGGGCCACCCGCTCGTCGAGAATGGTATTGATTGCCAGCCAGCCTTCCTCGCTCAGCGGGGAAATGGTGGGCCGGCGGAGCGCCGGGAGGATCTCCAGCACCGCCGCCAGGTCGGCCTGCCGCAGGTTCAGCATCAGCCCCACCTTGCCGTAGGCCAGGATGGCCCCGTCCAGCAGCATCCGGATACTCTCCAGCTTGTTCCGCTTCCAGGCGTTTTCCCACGAGGCATGGTTGGCGATCAGCTTGGTATTCGATTCCAGCACGGTATCGACGATGCGCAGGTTGTTGGCGCGGAGCGAGGCGCCGGTCTCGGTCACCTCGACGATGGCGTCGGCCAGCACCGGCGGTTTCACCTCCGTCGCTCCCCAGGAAAACTCCACCTTGGCCTTCACACCGTGCGAGGCCAGGTAGCGCCTGGTGGTCTGCACCAGCTCGGTGGCGATGATCTTCCCCTCGAGGTCGCGCGGCCCTTCAATAGTGGAGGCCTCGGGCACCGCCAGCACCCAGCGCACCTTGCCGAAGCTCTGCTTGGCGTAAATCAGGTCGGCCACCTCGCGCACCTCGGATTCGTTCTCCAGGATCCAGTCGCGGCCGGTCAGGCCGGCGTCCAGGATGCCGTCTTCCACGTAGCGCGACATCTCCTGGGCCCGGATCAGCATCAGCTCCAGCTCGGGATCGTCCACCGCCGGGAAGTAGGAGCGCGGGTTGATGTTGATCTGAAAGCCGGCGCGCCGGAACAGGTCCACAGTAGCTTCTTGCAGGCTGCCCTTCGGTATTCCGAGTCGCAGTTTCATATGTCAGTCTCTCGGGTTGGAGCCGCAGATTGCGCCGATTGCACAGATTGAATCTGTGTAATCTGCGAAATCTGCGGCTAGCCCCGATTCTCACTTGCTCGCCGGCGGCTCGATCTCGCGCCACGAATCGCCATCCAGCCGCCGGAAAAAGCAGCTCCGGTATCCCATGTGGCAGGTGGCGCCGCCGGTCTGGCGGGCCAGGATTACCAGCGAGTCGTGGTCGCAGTCCACCCGAATCTCCTCGACCGCCAGCCGGTTGCCGGAGGTCTCGCCCTTGGTCCACAGCTTCCGGTGCGTGCGGCTGAAGAAGGTGGCGTGGCCGGTCTCCAGGGTTCGTTGAAAGGCCTCGGCGTTCATGAAGCCCACCATCAGCACCTCGCGCGTGACGCTGTCCTGGATGACGGCGGGCACCAGGCCATCGAGTTTCGAAAAATCCAGGTTCATGTGTCGGTCCAACAAAAAAGCCCGGCTTCCTGCTGCCGGGCGTTTCATCTTTCCAAGATTGCGCTTCCGTTAAGAGGCAGCCCGGCGCACACGCGTCCCGTGATGGTGATGATGGCGCGCGATATTGGCCGGCTTTGCCATGAAAAGCAAGAATAGGGCAGCCGGTTGCCGGCTGTCAACGACGAATTACCAACGGATCACTCGAGTGCGGCGCCGCGCACCGTGATCTTCAGGGCGCAGGCGTACTTGCCGGGCCTTCCGGCGGGCAGCTCGACCAGCAGCGCGTCGGCGGTCTGCGACCATTTCAAAGCCGCGGTGCTGCCCAGCATGGAAACCGACTGGATGCCGGCCACGCCCGGCCTGGCCCCGGCCTTGAGCGTTTGAATCCGCAATCTGCCGTCCTCGGGCCAGCCCAGGGCCATGGCGTAAAGCGTGTCGCCTTTGCGCGTGAAGCGGATGTCTTCGGCCGAGCACTTCTCAAAGCGCCATTGGGTGTGCTCGCCCTTGGTGTAGATCAGCTTGGCGGTGGAGCCTTCGGCGTGGACGCGCCAGGGGCGGGTCGAGTAAATGGCTTCGCTGTTCACCCGCAGCCAGTCGCCGATCTCCCGCAGCACGGCCTTCTGGTCGTCGGGGATCTCGCCGTTGGCTTTGGGCGCCAGCGAAAGCAGCAGGCCGCCGCCGCGGCTGACGCGGTCAATCAAGCCCAGCAGGATTTCGCGCGCGCTCCGCAACTGCAGGTTCTGGATGTAGCCCCAGGAATTCTCGGCGATGCTCAGGTCGTCGATCCAGGGCCGGTCCACCCGCTCCGGCCGGTCGCGGCCGGCCTCGAAGGTGAGGATGCCGAACTCGCGCGGAAAGTTGAATTGCTTGGTGCCCGCGAATTTGTTCAGCACCTCGACTTCCGCCTTCCGCCCGGCCGCCTGGTTGTAATAATGGGCCAGGGACTCCAGGACCGGTCCGGCGACTTCCGGCGAAGTGAAATCGCCGCCGTCGAACCACAGAACATCGGGACGGTAGTTGTCGATCACTTCCAGTAGCTTCGCCCTCCACTGCCGGATGAAATCCTCCTTCTTCGCGGTGAATTCGTTCCAGTAGAAATCGGCGTAGCGCGGATCGAACAGGTCGGCGTTCTCCTGCCTGAGCCGGCCCCACAGTTTTTCGTCGCGCGGCAGGTACCAGTTGAAGGTGCGCATATGGTGCTCGGTGGCCACGGTCTTTAGTCCCTTGGCCCGCAGGGCCTTGACCAGGTCGCCGTAAAGGTCGCGCTTCGGCCCCATCTCCCCGGCGTTCCAGCGATAGACCTTGCTGTGCCACAAGCCGAAGCCGTCGTTGTGGACCACGGCGATGCCCGCGTAGCGGGCGCCCGATTGCCGGATCACCTCCGCCCATTCCTCCGGGTCGAACTTTTCGGCCTTGAACATGGGGACGAAATCCTTGTAGCCGAACTTGTCCTGCGGCCCGAACGTCTTGCGGTGATAGTCATAGGCGCCCAGCGGGTCTTTGGGGTCGTACATCCGCTTGGCGTACCACTCGTTGCCGAAAGCCGGGACCGCGTAAACGCCCCAGTGGGCGTAGATCCCGAACTTGGCATCCACCAGCCACTGCGGATTGCGGTGGCGCGTGAGGGACTCCCAGGCCGGCTCATAGCGCTCGGCGGCAAACGCCGGGACAACCGGCAACAAAAGGAAAAACAGGATGACGAAGCAGAAAGATCGGAAGGTGCGAATCATTGCGGCCTCCGCGCGCGCCATCCTATCACAGCACGGCATGGCGGCGGGCGCCGTCCATGCCTGGAATGGGACGCCCGCCGCGGCGGGAACGCAGATCAACGCAGATCTGCGTTCATCTGCGTCCTATTTCGTTTTTCAGAACGTCAGGCGCAAACCGAACTGGAACTGGCGCGGATCGAAGGTCGAGGTAAAGGCCAGCGGCTCGGTGGGGAACAAGCGCCGGCCGACCAGCGGCCGTGGCAGGTTCTCGACGCCGCCGGCCGTGCAGCCGGTGGCATCGGGCGCCGAGAACGGTCCGGTGGCGGCGCCGATGCAGCCGACCATGTTGTTAATGGTGCGGAAGTTTGTCCGGTTGAGCAGGTTGAAAGCCTCGCCGATCAGCTCGATGCGCATCCGCTCGTGCCGCGGCACGGCGAAGCGCCGTGTCACGCGCAGGTCGGTGGTGAAAAAGTCGGGGCCATGGCCGATGTTGCGGCCGGCGCCGCGCGGCCGGTGCGTGGTTGGATGCCGATCGCCCACGTTGTCATACCCCAGCAGCACGTTGAACGGGCGGCCACTGGACGCCACCACCACCGGCGCCACCGTGAAATTGGCCAAAATGCGCCGCCATGGCCCCTGGCCCCCGCTGAACGGGCTTTCCAGCACCGCGCTCACCACGAACCGGTGGCGCTGGTCGAAGGAAGAAAGGGCGCGGTCGGCCCGCGAGTTGGTCTGGTCGTTGGGCTGGAAGTCGGTGTTGAAGTCGGTTACCTCGTCAATCGCCTTGCTGAAGGTGTAATTGGCGTCGAGCATCACATGGCGCGCGAAGCGTTTGTTCAGCGAAGCGACCAGGGCATGGTAGAAGACGTTGGCCGATGATTCGAAGATGTTGAGCTGGTTCAGCAGCGGCTGCTTGAAGGTGTAGGCGGGCAGGCGAGGGTCGGCCGTGGCCGCGCTGCTCTTGACCAGGTTGCGGTCCAGAATGCGCACGATTTTCGCCGTCCGGTTGAACACGTAGTTGGCCGACAGCGCGAAGCCGCCCACCTGCCGGTCGATGCCGAAGCTGGCCTGCTGGGCATACGGGTTCACGAAATTCGGGTCGATGCCGAAAACTACCGAGAGCGGGGCATTGGGGCCGGGCCGGATGCCGAACTGCGCCAAGTCCTGCGCCGTGATCTGCCGCGACCCGATCACCCCCTGCTTCAACAGCGTCTGGTAGATGACCGCGGAGGTAACCGGCGTGGTCGTGCCGGGGATCACCAGGCCGGTCAGACCGGTCAGCGGCACGAAGGTCTGCGCGATCTGTGTGCCGTCCAGCGTCTTGGCGACGTCGGCGACCTGGCCGTCGATGGTGCCGTAGTAGATGCCGTAGCCGCCGCGGATCGCCGTTTTCCCGCTGTTGAAGGGATCCCAGGAGAAACCGAAGCGCGGCCCGAAATTGTTGGTGTCTACCTGGGGAATATAGGGCTTGTTGCCGTCCAGCTCGTAGCGCAGGCCGGCGTTCAGCGTGAAGTTCGGCCGCACCTTCCAGGTGTCCTGCACATAGAAGCCGAAGCGCTTGGCCCAGGTGGTCAGGTTGGGATCGCCGAACCCCTGCTGGTAGTAGGTGGGCAGGCCGAGGTTAAAGGCCTGAAGCGCGGTGATGGGCGTGGCGAGCGCCCGCGAAAGTTGCATGGTTCCGACGCCGGAGATCGACAGGGCCGTGGTCTGTTGCAGCGCCGCCGGGGCCGCCGGAGAGGTCAGCAGCGCATTCACAGCCTGCAGCGTTGCTACGCCCGCCGCGCCCGGCACGCTGGCCAGGATGATGTTGGCCAGCGGCACCGCCTCGCCGAAGCTGAACCGCCCGCCCATGAAGGTCTGCGACACGGCGGTGTCCTGCACCGGGTTGATGTCGCCGCCGAACTTGAAGGTGTGCCGCCCGCGCGTCCAGCTCAGGTTGTCCTGCCACTGGTAGTGGCGCTCGATCATTTTCGACGGCAGGAAGATTTCGCGGCCGAAAAAGCCGTAGCCGGTGATGTTGATTTCCGGGCCGAACGGATCCAGCGGAATCACGTGAATCTTGTTGTAGCCGAACTGCGTCCGGAATTCGTTCACCAGGTTGGCCCTGAACACATGCGTGTAGCCCAGCACCGCGGAGTTGTCCCAGGTGTCCAGGTTGCGCCCGCGGTTGAAGGCGATCAACGCGCCGGACTGCGCGTTCTGGTTGAAATCGTCGGTGATGTTGTCGCGGAAGAACAGGTGGTCGCGGTCGCTGAAGTGATGATCGATCTTGCCCAGGAAGGTCGTGAAGCCTTCGCCGAACGGGAAAGTGCCGCTGTTGGAGCGGAACAGGTTGAGCGTCGCCGGATAGCTGGCGGTGGTCAGGGCGCCCTTCAACTGCGCGGCCAGGGGCGCCAGGGCCGCGGTCTGCGGGCTGGCCGGCAGGCTGCTCAGGAAGCCGAACATTTGCGCGTGCAGCGGCTGAAACTGGGTGAAGATTCCGGGGTCCAGCAGCAGCGGCACCCGCGAGGCCTCGTTGCGGTCCAGCCGCTCGAAACCCGTGAAGAAAAACGTCTTGTTTTTCTTCACCGGGCCGCCCAGCGTGAACCCGTCCTGGGCGCGTGTGAACGGCGCTTTCTCCTGGTCGAAGTAGTTGCGCGCCTGGAAGTGCTTGTTGCGAACAAAGGCGAACGCGTTGCCGTGAAATTCGTTGCTGCCCGACTTGGTGACGATGTTGACGACGCCGCCGGTCGACTGGCCGAATTCGGCGCTGAAGTTGGCGCGGTTGATCTGGAACTCCTGGACCGATTCCTGGGTCACGGTGGCCCGCACGCCGCCGGTATTGAGCTGCGCCTCGGCCCCGTCCACCGAGACGAAGTTGCGGCGGCCGTTGCTGCCGGCGAAGGACAGGCCCGACTGCGGCGCCTGCGCCACGCGGAAATCGGTGTTGTCCACCATGTCGTTCGACTCCGTTACGCCGGGCGTGAGCATGGCGAAATCCAGGTAGTTGCGGCGATTGATGGGCAGGTTGCCGATGCGTTTCCCTTCGATGGTGGCCGACTGCTGGATGCGGTCCACCTCGATGGGCGGCGCCTGCGTGGTCACCACCAGCTCGGTGTTGATCTCGCCGGGCTGCAGGTGGAAATCCATCCGCAGCGTTTCGCCGACGGTGAGCTGCGCGTCCTTCCGGATCTGGCGCGAAAAGCCGGCCGCCTCCGCCCGGATGGTGTAGACCCCCGGCGGCAGGGCCAGCAGGCTGTACTCGCCGCCCGACCCGCTGCGCGCCGGCCGCGAGATGTTCTTCTCCTGGTTGGTGGCGGTAATCGAGGCGTTGGGAACCACCGCGCCGGAGGCGTCGTAGATCGTCCCTTTCACGTCTCCCGAAGAAATCTGGGCCTGCGGAAAGGCCGCGGCGGCGGCCAGCATCAGACACACCAGAACCGGAGTCAGACGCAACGTCATCATTTCTCTCCTCGCGAACTGAAGGCTCAATGCACCAGGGGAAAGGCCGGGGCGGAAATACTAGCACAATCGGGGCCAAGAACGGCCAACATTGCGACGCGCGTGCCAGAGAGCCGTCCGTCCCTGCCGTGTGTTTTCGGAGGGAGTCCCGTGGTCCTTTGCGTTTCCCTGAGCAAGCTGGCGCGGTTGCGGCTCCCGAGCGGCCGCCCCTGCGGGTTGCCCGAGGCCCCGCGGAGGAACTGCCCGTTGACCCCGCGCTTGGGGAACTGGCCAGTTATCGGCTTCGGAACTGGCCGTTTTAATGGTTTGTCGATGCTTGTGTCCATTTTCTCCTCCTTTCTTTTGTTCGACTTGCCGGCCCGTAGCCATTTGTTTAATGGATAAGTAATGGCTGGGGCCGAACCAAGCCTGAAATTACATACAATAGCCGATAATTTCATTATGACATACCGTGTCAAGTTTTTCGGCCTTCTCGCTCTGCAAGTGATTGCAGACAAAGGAAATAAAGTTCGGACGGCACTTTTCGAAAATTGGCTTGTTTCTGAAGGAGGGCGCTAAGGCGCTGTACGGGCGCAACTTGCGGGCGCCGGTGTCTTAAAGACCGAATCGCACACAAACGGCAGCCCGTTTTTGAATGATCGACTCTTGGAGTGGGTTGGGTCGCACACCTTCCGCCGCGCCAATGGGGT
>JAPKYU010000007.1 GCA_026394175.1 Acidobacteriota bacterium
GTCCAGGGTGCGCGCCTCGTACTGGTCGATCAACTGGAAGATCGACTCCTGCCGCCGCGAGACCGTGACAAAGTCGAACAGCAGCAGGCCGATCAACGTGACCACGCCGCTGATGGCCAGCGAATAGCGATGGGAACGGAAGAAGTTCTTCAGTTCAGCGGGTGAAAGTTTCTTGAAAAGTTGCTGGAACCACCACATGGATTTGTCGAGCCCTCCGCGGGCGCCCTACCGCCGCATCCGGTACACGAACGTCAACGAGACCACGCGCTCGTTGAAGTTGCGTCCCGGCAGGGCGAAGAAGTTGGTATTGCGGTCAATGGCGACCACAATGAAGCGGTCCTCGTTATTGAACAGCTTGAACGTAACGGCGCCGTGAAACGCCGGGCGGCGGAAGCCGCTGGGCAGCAGAATGGTTGTTCCCGGCACCACCGGCATCATCGGGTTGCACGGCGTGCCGGACGCCTCCACGCATTCGGCGAACAAACTGGCCCCCAGCGCCCGGTAGGTGGCCTCGAAGGCGAAGTACTTCGGCGCGTCGATGTAGCCGGCGGCCAGCATGGAGCGGTTGGAGTTGAACCCCAATACCCGGAAGAACTCCTCCCGCTCCATCTCGTACCGGAACATGGGGGCGAAGGTCCAGCGGCCCAGGCCGAAATTGCTGCGCAGGCTCCCCGACCAGCGATTGGCGGTGGTGTTCTCCGAGGGGACCAGGTTGTTCTGGTTCATGCGGTGCTCGAAGCCCACCGAGATCAGGCTGTTGCCCAGGGGGATGGCCACTTCGGCGAAGGGGATGGGCGTGCGGCGGTCTTCCTTGCGGCCTTTGAGCGGGTCGGCGGTGCGGAACGCCCCATCCTGCTGCCGCTCGCGGTACCCCACTTCAAAAATCGCCTTGCCCAGGCCGGCCAGGTTGCGGAACGTCATCCGCACTTCCGGCATGCGGAACACGGTGGCGCCTTCCGGCCGCTGCTCGCGCAGGTTGTTGTTGGTGCGCCGGTAGGAGCCTTCCAAGGTCACGCTGTCGCTCAGGTCCACGCCGGCGCGCAACGCCCCATCCTGCAGGTCGGCCAGTTGGCGGGCGTTGAGGGACAGAAACGAGGGCATCAGCCGCACGTAACTGGTGCGCAGGAAGAAGCGCCCGACGCGCAGGTTGGTGTCCAGCCGCCCGCCGTAGTCTTTGCGCTTGTCGGCATAGATCCGCGTATCGAAGTTGGTCTGGCTGTAGGCCCACTCACCCTCCACGGTAAACACCCGGCGGAACGTCAGCCGCGCGTCGATGGAAGCGATCTGGTTGTTCAGCGGGATCAGGCCGAACTGCTGGAGGTCGGGGCGGATGGAGCTTTGCATGTCCCGGCCGTGCGAGATGTTGAAGCCGATGATCTTGTCCTGCCCGATGCGCTGCTCGGCGCGCAGGCCGGCCACGGCCCGGGTGAAGGGCTTCCCCTGCAGGGCGTTCTTCCAGACCGAACCCCAGCGATCGGTGAAGACACCGGCGTTGGCCATCAGCCGAAAGCCGCCGGCAAACTTGCGGTTGACGCTCAGGCCCTTGATGTTTTGGTTATAGGTGAGCCGCGAATACCCGATCAGTGCGTCACCGACATTCCATTCCCAGTTGGGACTCGAGACACGGACGTAGCCGCGTTGCAGGCTGTTGGACTCCGGGTCCACGCGCGGGTCGTTGTTATTGCGGTAGATGGCCAGCGCCTGGATGCGCTTGGAGCCGAAGGCGTGGTCCTGGAAGTAACTGACATCGGCGGTCACGTTCTTGCCCGGCGTCAGGAACGAACGCACCGGCCGTCCCTGTTCGTCGCGCACGTCCGGATCG
Source organism: Acidobacteriota bacterium (assembly GCA_026394175.1). Taxonomy (GTDB): domain Bacteria; phylum Acidobacteriota; class Terriglobia; order JAJPHL01; family JAPKYU01; genus JAPKYU01. The sequence goes on from JAPKYU010000007.1 coordinate 1,823, forward strand.
ATCCAGGTCTGGTTGGCGCCGACCTTGAGCTCGATGAATTGCTGGTTCTCGCCGCTGACCGCCGGAGTGCTGGGAGCGCTGGGCTGTTTCGGCTCTTCCTTTTTGTCCAGCGGCGTCGCCGGCTGCTGGGCGGCCGGCTCAGGCGTCTGGCCGGGAGTGACCGGCGCCGTCTGGCCGGGCAAGCGGGAAGGGGCCTGTCCTGCCGCAGCCACCGCCAGCCCTACGATCAAGGCCAATAACAGACCTGAAAAACTATGTCGTTCCTGCATGGCGCGCACCCCAGGTTGTGGAATCCTTCGGGGGGAAACTCTCGCCTTTGCCCGGGACCAGGAAACCGCAACTGTCGTGCACCCAGCCCACAGTCGAAGTGGGCACTAAAGTGCCACACAGCCGTGTGCTTGTCAAGAAAACTCGGCGCTCGCCGGCATTCGCCTTTTCTTCGACCGCCGTTCTCCACCCGCTCCCTGTTTGACACGCTGTTCCAGGGCTGTTAGCATTTCGTCTTGATCCTTCACGTCGGCTCCGGCACGTGCGGGCGCCTGCCCGCTGCTCGGCAGGGAAGGGATCTGGAGAATGAGTCTTGCCTAGAATCAGTAGAAAAGAACTGAAGAAAGATGAATTCGCGACCGAGGTCTCCAAGACCTACGAATTCCTGCAGCGGCAGCGGAAAACGTTGACCCACATGGGCATCGTCATAGCGGCCGTGGCCCTGGTTGTCGCCTCCGGCTACTTCCTGGCACAGCGGCGCAGCGCCGGCGCCAACGACCAATTGGCCGAGGCCTTGAAGGTTTACTATCCGCTGTCCGGCGATATCACCTATGCGGATGACAAGGCGCGATACAGCGCAGTCCAGCGGCGGTTTGCCGCCGTCGCGGACAAGTACTCCTGGCTGAAGCCGGGGTTGGTCGCCCGGTATTACGAAGGACTGAGCGCCAGGAATGCGGGCAGCACTGACGAAGCGATTCGCCTGCTTCAGCTTGTGGCGCACAAGCGGGACGAGAATTACTCGAGCCTGGCCCGATTCGCCCTGGCGGCCATTTACGCCCAGGCGGGGCGGACGGCCGAAGCGGAGAACCTCTACCGCGAACTGTTGCGGAAACCGACCGACACGGTGCCCGGAGAAACTGCTTCTCTGTCGCTTGCCGATCTGCTCAGCGCCACCAAGCCGGCCGAGGCCGAGAAGATTTACCTGGAGCTGAAGAAGCAGGCACCCAAATCGGCGGCCGCCGAGCAGGCCGAGAAGCGCCTGGCGGAGCTGAAGAAATAGGTTACAGGTGGCAGGTGACAGGCACGGTTTCACCTGCCACCTGCCGCCTGCCGCCTGCCACTTCCCAATGATTGCCCCCTTCGCCTTTGCGGCGGAACGAAGCCTGGGGCGGCGCTATCCGGAACCGCCCCACCCCTACCGCAACGATTTCCAGCGCGACCGGGACCGCATTATCCACTGCCGGGCTTTCCGCCGGCTGGAGGATAAAACGCAGGTCTTCACCACCCGCTACTCCGACCACTTCCGCAACCGGCTGACTCATACCATCGAGGTGGCGCAGATCGCGCGCACCGCCGGCGGCGCCCTGGGATTGAACACCGACCTGTGCGAAGCCCTGGCGCTCGCCCACGATATCGGGCACCCGCCGTTCGGCCATAGCGGCGAGAAGTGCCTCGACGAGCTGATGCGCGGCTTCGGCGACGGCTTCGATCACAACCTGCACGCCCTGCACATCGTCGAGAATTTCGAGCAGCGATACGCCGGTTTCCCGGGGCTCAATCTGACGTTCGAGGTGCGCGAGGGCATCATCAAGCACTCCCGCGACTATGCAGCCGGGGAGGCGCCGGAGTTGAGCGAATACCTGCTGGAGAAGAAGCCGCCGCTGGAGGCCCAGTTGATCGATTTCGTGGATGAAATCGCCTACAACACCGCGGACCTGGACGACGGCTACGAGGCCGGACTGCTGGAAGTGGCCCAGATCCGCCGCCATGTTCCATTGTTCGACCGCATGTATGCCACGGCGGAGTCCGCCTGGCCGGCTGCGCTGCCCAAGCTCAAGTTCAGCGAAGCGCTCAAGCGCGTCCTGGACTCCCTGGCCACCGACCTGGTCGGGCACTCGGCCCAGACATTGGAGCAGGACAACATCGAGTCGGTCGAGGACGTGCGCAATCACCCTCGGCGCCTGGTTTCCTTCAGCCCGCCGATGGCCGAGGATTGCGCCACGCTCAAGCGCTTCCTCTACGCCCACCTCTACGAACACCCGGTACTGGTTGCCGATCGGGAACAGGGCAGCCGGATGCTCACCGGCCTGTTCGAAATCTACATGAGCAGGCCGGACCGCCTTCCGCCCTCCTACCGCACTCGGGCGGAACACGAGCCGTTGCACTGGGTGGTGTGCGATTACATCGCGGGCATGACCGACGGCTTTCTCCAGCGCCAATTCCAGGAACTCGCCGGATTGAACCACAGGGTGAAGGCGGTGCACTTACCGAAAGGCTGTTAGGGACCCTGCTGGGCAGGAGGAGCAAGACATGCCCTCTTTTTCCGTTGGCGTCGACGTGGCATGGCAAGTCGCTGCAGCCGAAGCGGCGGGAGCGCAGTACGAATT
>JAPKYU010000265.1 GCA_026394175.1 Acidobacteriota bacterium
GCGCCCACGGCCCGTTCCTCCAACGGCGCGGTGCGCGTCCATAATCTCGTTAAGCTTACTGCGCTGCGACTGGCGCCAGTGCAGCAGGGAGTTCGAGGGCATTTCAACCCCGCTATGTCGCCGCGGTCAGCCTAACTCCTGTTTACGCTGACCTGGATTAAGACCGGTCCCGGTCAGTCTAACACGAAACCACCAGCGGCGCGTTGGGGAGGCAACTGCATGATTTCCAAGGACTTCTTCCAGGTCCGGCGACTTTCCTCTCAGTTCGAGATGGTGACGATGCCGGATACGCGTCGTTCGGTCGAGGTAGTGGGAAGAAGCTGGAAATACCCATTGCCAGTGCCGTTCGCGGCCGGCGTTCGGGTACTTTCGGGCCAGCGCGTCCGGGAGGGGCACCTGCCCCAACCCACTCTTCAGACCGGTTTCCTGGCAGCGTAGGGATAAGGTCAGTTGACAGCCTGATCCCGGACGGTGGCGGCGCGGTCCTCGGTCGTCGCGCGGATCACGCCCGACTCATCGGTGAAAAAGCTCCGCACCCCATGCTTCCCGTATTCGCGGGGCCGCGCGGTGATGGTGAAGCGGCTGATGTGCCCCTTGGCGTCACGCCTGCCGGCGATGTAGGTGTAACGGTAACCGCTCTTGACGAAGCCGCTGTTCGTGCCCCCTGCGCGGCCGGCGACCACAGGATCCACCAAGTCTGCCGCGTCGGCGTTCGGGGAGCCGCTGCCGGTACCGAGACGGTTCAACCCATCGGTGAAGCCGGGGGGATAAGTCTGAGCATAGGTTAATTCCGCGGTGACCAGTGTGCGCAGCATGAATGTCGCCGAGGCTTCGTTGGCTGCAATCCGTTTGACCTCTGGGGAAATAGGAGCACTTATTAGAGCCAGCAACAAGACCACGAAGGCCCAAGCTCCCAAAAGAGCAAAGCGCGTCCGCAACAGGTGCCCATCACCAGGGGCCCGCTCCAGCGAATAGTAAGTGTTGATGGCACCGGCCACCAGCACCGTCTGGGTCAGCGCAAACGCAGCCAAGCCGGCCACGAACGTCCGTCCTTCGAACCCCAGCGCGTCATGCCTTACGAAGGCGAGCAGGATTGCCAGGACGAAGGCCGCCGATCCTCCCGCCACAGCCACCGCCAGACCCTTTTTCACTTCCTGAAGCTTGTGCGAGCGCAGGCGCAACAACACCACGGCATAAGGCGCCCAGACCGGCAGCAGGAAGAAGGGCACCAGCAGCGCCCCCCAGCCTGCGTCACGCAGTGCGACGGTCGGCGAGCAGATCAGGGCGATGGACACCCAGGCGGCGATGAGCACCGTCCGGCGCCACGTTTCGTTCGCTTTCACTACGCCTCCGCGCCCAGACACCCCTGAGCATACACCCCAGGGCCGAAGAAAGTTGCCGCTTCGCGGTTCAACTCACCGTGGGCCGAACCTGCCTTGCGGAACGTGCCTGTTTTTGACATGATTCCCCTCTTCGCGGCAGAGCCGGGACCGCTCTCCCGCAGGGCGGGATCGCGGCTCTGTTGGTTTTTCCGCGGTTCACCAAGGCAGGAGTTTTTCATGCGATACATGCTGATTGCGCTTGTTGCGTGTTCATTGCTTGCGGTGTGCGGCGTGGCGGGGGAAACGGCGGCCTTTGACAGTTACGGCCGGCTGACCGCGTTGATCTATGGGGGCGGTGACGAGCTTGCGCTCCGCGCCGGCGTGATTGCGCCGCTGGCCGGCTGGAAGCGGATGGCGGGGCAGGCGCAGATAGAGCGCGTGCGCGTGAATCGCGGCCCGGACGCCACCACCTGGGAGGGCGCCTTCGAGGTCGAGCCGGGCCGCCGCGCCCGTTTCGAGCAGACGGCCCGACAAACGGCCGGAAAGACCCAAGTCGAAGTGCGGCTCACCGCCCTTGACCCCCTGGAGCTGGAAGGCGTGTACCTGCGCATCGACCTTCCGCGTTCGGTCTTCGTCGCAGGCCGCGCCCAGGCCGCGGACGGAACAGCCACCGAACTGCCCTCCTACAAACCTCCCGAGAAGGACTTTTTCAAGGCCGACGCGGCCGGGCTGATCATCCAGGATGCGCAGGGCAATCTGAAACTGGCGGCGAAGCTGGAACGGGCGCATTCCATCGTGCTGCAGGACAAGTGGGAGCGCGGCGGGCGGACTTACTCGGCGCTCATCCAGTTGCACAGCGGTCCGCTGGCCGAGGGCGCTTCGGTCAACGAAGCCATCGCCTTTTCGGTCGAGGGGAAGCCCGACACCTCGGCCGCGCAGCTCACGCTCGCCGCCGCGCGCCGCCGCTACACGCTCGACGGCTTCGGCGGCAATTACTGCTTCAACATTGAATCGCCTGTCACCCAGTACACGCTCAAGAACCTGCGCGTGGCCTGGGCGCGCATGGAGATGAGTTTGCGCGAGTGGGAACCAGAGAACGACAACGAATCGCCGGACATCACGGATTGGGAAGCGCTGGCCGCCCATGACAAACCCGACTCCCGGCTACGTCACGAGTTCCTGCTGGCCCGGCAACTCCAGGACAAAGGCGTTCCGTACGTGACCTCGATCTGGCGATTGCCGGAATGGCTGTACGCGGACGCCGGCCAGCAGCCCTGGCGCGGCCGTCCGCGCAAAGTACAGCTCGAGAAGTGGGGAGAATTGGCCGAATCGATCGGCTCTTACCTGGTGTATGCCAAGAAGCAGTACGGGGTCGAGCCGGACCTGTTCTCGTTCAACGAAGCCAACATCGGCGTCGATGTGCTGCTGACCCCGGAAGAGCATCGGGAGATGATCAAGTTCCTGGGCGCGAGGTTTCGTAAGCTGGGCATGAAGACCAGGATGCTGCTGGCCGACGCCACCGGGCCGCGCGGCACCCATGAATACGCGCTGCCGGCCGCCCAGGATCCGGAGGCCATGCAGTACGTCGGGGCGGTGGGGTTCCACTCCTGGGGCGGCGCAACCCCCGAGCACTACGCGGCCTGGGGCGACCTGGCCGAGTGGTTGCGGCTGCCCTTGCTGGTGACCGAGTTGGGCGTGGATGCCGGCGCCCACCGTGGCGGCATGTACGACTCCTTCCACTACGGCCTGCGCGAGGTGCAGATGTACCAGGAGATCGTGATGCACGCCCGCCCCCAGGGCACCATGCAGTGGGAGTTCACTTCCGATTACGGCACGGTCCGGGTGAAAAAGAATGCCGACGGCAGCGAGGAACTGTCGCCGACCGCGCGCTTCTGGTTTGTAAAGCACTTCACGGACCTGACGCCGCCCGGGGCGGACGTCCTTTGGGCGGCCTCGGACAACCCCAAGGTGCTGTTCACCGCCTACGCCGGCGGGCGGGCCGCGCGGCGCTCCTACACCCTGCACATCGCCAACCTGGGCGCCGCCCGCTCCATCGCCATCCGCGGCATTCCGGCGGAAGTCCGCAGCTTGCGCGCCATCCGCACCAGCGAGTCCGAGGATTTCCAGGAATTGCCGGCGGCCAAGGTGGCCAACGGCTCGGTGGTCATTCAGGCCGCGCCGCGCTCGCTGCTGACGCTGACGACCCTCGATCCGGCGCCTAGCCCTTAGCGCTTACCCGGTGTCCTGTTGGGGAGGGTGGATGGCTTTGCGCACGGCGTCGAGGACGCCGTTGACGAACGCGCCGGCGTCGGCCGACGAATAACGGTGGGCGATCTCGACCGCCTGGTGGATCACCACCTTCGCGGAGACGTCCCGGGCCAGGAACTCGTGAATGGCCAGGCGGAGAATGTTGCGATCGACCACCGACATGCGCTCCAGCCGCCAGTGCTCGGCATGGCGGCGGATCAACGGGTCGATTTTCTCGATCTGCGCCAGGACGCCGTCAAACAGCGCCTCGGCCGCCTGGCGAACGCCGGGCGCCGAACCGGCGCTGCGCCAATACAGGCGCTTCACCGTCTCGGGCGGCTCCTTGCTCATCTCCCACTGGAAGAGCATGCGGACGGCGGTCTCTCGCGCCCTTTGCCTACCGCTCATTTCTTCTCTCGCAGGCGCTTGATCAGGTTGGCCATTTCGACCGCGGCCAGCCCGGCCTCGAAGCCCTTGTTCCCCGATTTGGCGCCGGCGCGGTGAATGGCCTGCTCGAGAGTGTCGCAGGTGAGCACGCCGAAAATGACAGGGACGCCGGTGGCCAGCGCCGCCGCCGTCACTCCCCGGGCGACTTCGGAGCTGATGTATTCAAAATGCGGCGTCTCGCCGCGGATGATGCAGCCCAGGCAGATAACCGCGTCGAAGCGGCCGCCCGCGGCCATTTCCCGCGCCGTCACCGGTATCTCAAACGAGCCGGGCACCCGCGCGATGGCGATGGCGTCAGTTTCAGCGCCGGCGCGCTCCAGCGCATCGACGGAGCCGTTCAGCAGGCGCTCGGTGATGAAAGCGTTGAAACGGCTGACCACGACTCCGAAGCGGAGACCCTTGGCATTCAGTTCGCCAGCGTAGTTCTTCATGGGGACGTTCAGTGTGATTGTAGCGTGACCGGCGTGCAAATGAACGTCGAACATGGAACGCAGGACGGCGGCGCCTACGCTCCGGTAAACCTGGCCGTGCGCTTTTCCAGGAAGGCCCGCGTGCCTTCCTTCATGTCCTCGGTGGAGCAGGCCAGGCCGAACAGCGTCGCTTCCAGGTATAGGCCGTCGGCCAGGGGCATCTGGAGGCCGCGGTAGACCGCCTCGGTCGCCAAACGGACGGCGATGGGCGCGTTGGCCAGGATCAGGCGGGCAATGGCCTCGCAGCGGGGCAACAACTCGGCGGCCGCCACCACTTCGTTCACCAGTCCGATCCGCAAGGCCTCGTCGGCCTGGATCTGCTCGCCGGTCAACAGCAGTTGCAGGGCGCGGCCCGTCCCGACCAGCCTCGGCAGACGCTGCGTCCCCCCATATCCCGGGATGATCCCCAGCTTCACCTCCGGCTGGCCAAAGCGCGCGTTTACAGAAGCAATCCGCAGCGTGCAGGCCATCGCCAGTTCGCACCCTCCACCCAGCGCGTAGCCATTGACGGCGGCGATGACCGGCTTCCCCAGGTTCTCGATCCGGTTCAGCACGGCCTGGCCTGCCAGGCCGTACTCTTTGCCTTCGATGGGGGTTTGAGAGGCGAGTTCATTGATGTCGGCGCCGGCCACAAACGCCTTTTCGCCCGCTCCCGTCAGAATCACAACGCCGACGCCGGGGTCGCCGGCGAGCTGTTCGCAGCACGCGCCGAGCTCGCCGATGGTGGCCCGGTTGAGCGCGTTCAGTTTGTGCGGCCGGTTGAGGGTGACGCGGGCGATTCGCTCCCGCGTCTCCACCAGTAAGTTTTCGAATGGCATAAGGAGGCTCCAGGCTCCAGGCCGCGCTCCATATGGCCGCAGCCTGGAATCAGGGGACGAAAACCTCGACCTCGACGGCATAGGTCACCGACTGGCCCGGCTTCAGCATGACCATGCCGGTGTTGGTCTTGCCCCAGATAGGATTGAAGGGATCGGCCATGTTGAACTGCGGCTCAATGGCCATGACCGGGCGGTTCAGCGGCGCATAGGCTTGCATGGCGATGATCTCCTTGGAGAGCGCGCGAATGCGAACGCCGTAACCCGCGGCGCGATCGACAAGCTCAGCCACCGCATGCCCGCGCGCGTCGCGCTCCAGGTCGCTGAAGCAATCATCGAGGAAGAGGTCGTTCAGCGGAGCGCCGCCCGGGGCGGTGAAGTCATACGCCGTGTCTTTCACCGGGACGAGTTGGCCGGTGGGGTAAACGTCGTCGTAGTTGTTCACCAGGGCCCGCCGGCGGGCCGGCAGGCGCAGCCGGAGCTGCGCGCGGGGCCCGGCAATGGCGAAAAACGGATGCCAGCCGATGGCCATCGGCAGCGTCTCCTCCCCGGTGTTCCTGGCGGTCACCTGGAATGTGAACTTGCCATCCTTCAACTGCGCCGCCACGCTGACGTGGGTCTTCGAGGGCCAGCGGCCGCGGAAGTCGCCGGCCTCGAGCACGGCAGTCACCTCGGCTTGTTGGGCGCCGGCATCCAGCTTGGCAATATCCATGGCCCGCGACAGCAGCAGGCCGTGAATGGAGTTGGGCTCGGCGCCCGGTTGCCTCCCGCGGCCGTTGGCCGGCAGGCGCACGGTCTTGCCCCCCACCAGCGCTTCAATCTCGCTGCCGCCGGGGAGCGCTTTGCCGCGGATTCGGTTGGCCCAGGGCAGCAGGATGGGCCCGCCCATGCCGAAGGTCTTGTTGGTGACGTGCTCGGGACCTTCGACGATGGACTCACGGGCCTTTTGTGGCGCGGGGGAGGCGCACAATTCCACCGGGCCCTTGCCCGGTATGTATGCCGTCAATTGGTGGATGTTCATGCCGCGGCCGGGCAGGATCTCGGCCGCCGTGATTTGGGCGGCGCCGCCCTCGGGCGGCGCTTCACGGGACAACACCACCACGGGGCGATCACCGATGGTGACATCCAATTGCTTTGCCGAGTAGGGCATGGTCTTCGCTCCGGCCTTGCTTTGGCCTTGCAGGCAGGTGGAAAGCGCGGCAGCGGCGAACAGCGAGCATGCGGCCACGCCGCCAAGTGTCTTCAGCATCGCCGCACTCTATCACATTGCGGATTGCGGATTGGATGAATGAATTGAATCCGTCCGCCGCGGCGGACTACAATGACCGTTCGCGTCATGAAAAACCTCATCGTTGTTGGAACGCAATGGGGCGACGAAGGCAAGGGCAAGATCGTCGATCTGTTGGCGGAGAAATTCGATGTTGTGGCCCGCTACCAGGGCGGGCATAACGCCGGGCATACGGTCCGGCTGGGCGAGCGGAAATTCATTCTGCAACTGATTCCCTGCGGCATCCTGCGGCCCGACAAGCTGGCGGTGATCGGCAATGGCGTGGTTCTGGACCCCGCCGCCCTCACCCGCGAGATCGACGCGCTGGAAGCCGCCGGCATCCAGGTGACGGGCAGACTGTTTCTGAGCAGCCGCGCCCACGTCATCCTGCCGTACCACCGGATGATGGAGAAAGCCTCGGAAAACACGCCGGGGAAGACGCGCATCGGCACCACCTCGCGAGGTATCGGGCCGACCTACGAGGACAAAATGGGGCGCCGGGGCATTCGCCTCGCCGACTTGCTGGAGCCGGAGGCCTTCCGCTGCCAGGTGGAACTGTGCGCCGCGGAGAAGAACCTGCTGGCGCGCGCCCTGGATCTGCCCGAGTCGGTGGACCCGTCCGAGATCATCGAGCAGTACAGCGCTTATGCCGAGCGCTTGCGCCCGCTGGTGGCCGACACCGCCGCGCTGCTGGCCAGGGAGATGAACCGCGGGCGGTCGGTGCTGTTCGAGGGCGCCCAGGGAACCATGCTCGACGTGGATCACGGCACCTATCCGTTTGTGACCTCGTCGAGCGCCACGGCGGGCGGTGTTTGCATCGGGCTGGGTGTGCCGCCCACGCGGATCGGCCGCGTGCTTGGAGTGTCGAAGGCTTATGCCACGCGGGTGGGCGGCGGTCCGTTCCCTACCGAGGCGGCGGGGCCCGAGGGCGACAAGATCCGCGAGCGCGGCAGCGAATTCGGCGCCGTCACCGGGCGGCCGCGCCGGTGCGGCTGGTTCGATTTGCCGGTGCTCCGCTACAGCCGCATGATCAACGGTCTCGATTCCCTGGTCATCACCAAGCTCGACGTGCTCGATCATCTGGCCGAGATTCCGGTGTGCGTCGGGTACCGTTACCGCGGCAGCGGCCTGATTGAAATGCCGCCGCTGGCCAGCGTGCTGGAGACGCTGGAGCCGATGTACAAGACCCTGCCCGGCTGGCAGTCGCCGACGTATGGGATGACCGAGCACGGCCAGTTGCCGCAGCGCGCCAACCTCCTGTTCGAGCAACCACGCGCCGATGGGTGAGGCAAACGCGGACGCATCTACTTTTTTGAGCACGCGCTGAAACGTGGTGTCACTCGGCGGATAATACCAGCCATCCTTCTCGTTGCGCTGGCAGCCCAGGGCGCGCAACTGGCGCTGCGTGAATTTTTTGCAGGTGTTCTCGAACGCGCGATAGCCGCACGCCCCCATCAGCGTCGAGACCGCCGCGCACG
>JAPKYU010000302.1 GCA_026394175.1 Acidobacteriota bacterium
CACTGGTACTGGGGCGATGGCACCATCTCCCACTCCATGGCCGCCAGGCGTCCGGTGGTGTGTTCGCCCTGATCGCTCGGGTACTGGTCGTAGTAAAAGCGCTTTTCGTAGCCGTAGCTGCCGCCCGGGTAGATGCGGGTCACGCGCTTGTACGTGTCGTACTGGAACAGCAGGGTTTGGTTTTTGGCGTCGGTTTTGGAGGCCAGCGTGCCGTCGGTGTTGTAGCTGTAGCTGACCGTGCCGTTCTCCGGGTTGGTGGCCGAGGTGACCTGACCGTACTGGTTGTAGACGAAATGGCGGGTCTGCGCGCCGCCGTTCATGGACACGTCGGTCAGCCGGCCCAGGGTATCGTAGGTGTAATTGGTAAAGACGTTCAGATTGCCCTGAGCGTCAGGCTCGGCCACCTGCGTCAGGTTGCCGAAAGCGTCGTAGGTGAATTTCTTGCGCTTGCCGGCGGGGTCGGTGACCGTGGTGGTGTTGCCCGAGTAGCTGGTGGTGGTGGCGCTGCCGTCGGGCGCCGTCACGCGCGTCAGGCGCCCCAGCGCGTCGTATTCGCTGATGGTCCACAGCGGTGTTTCGCTCGACAGGTAGGGGTTCGAGACCTTCGTCTGCCGGCCGGTGGGCGAGCAGGAGCAGGCGTCGTACTCATACTTGACGTAGGCATTGGTGCGCGAATCCTGCACCAGAACCACGCGGCCCAGGCCGTCCAGGGTGCGGGTAATGGTGTAGGTACCGGTGGTCAGCGTGTAGTTGGGCGGGCCGCCGCCGGTGTGCACCTGGGTGGTCTGCAGCACGGTGGGCGGCGTGCCCAGGTCGTTGTAGTTGTAGGTGGTCTGCGAGCCGCTGGGCGAGGTCTGGGAGGACGGCCGCTTGGCGCTGTCCCAACTGTAGCTGACCGATTCGCCCGAGGCGGCGCTGGCGGAACTCAGCGTCAGGTCCCCATTCCATACCATGCTGGCGCCCAGGGGCGTGCTGGAGTTGGTGCTGCTGGGCACGGTGTAGCCGGTGTTGGCGCTGTAGCTGGCCGTCTGCACGCTTCCCAGGCTGTCCACCACCAGGCGGGCGTTGCCCAGGATGTCGTAGTAGGTGGTCTTGCTGCGGTTGGCTTCCGAGATCGCCGTGGGATTTCCGCGGAAGCGCATGGAGACGTCGTAGGACGAGTCGTGCATGTTGGGCGCCGGGGTGATGTTGCTGTAGCTGCCGGGCGCGTCGTAGCTCATCCCGGTCTGCCGCACAATGGTTCCCCCCGCGGCCCCGGCATGCAGCGTGGTCACAGTGACGCGGTCCAGGATGTTGCGGGAGTTGTAGTCGCTGCCGGTCAGGTAGCTAACGGTGAGCGTGCGGTAGGGGCTGCTGTCACCATAGCCGAATTCGCGCACCTGGGTGACGTTGCCGTTGGAATCCGCATCCTGCTCCCGGCGCGACTCCAGGTTGGGGCTCACGTCGTTGAAGATGGTGCGCTGGGCCGAGGGCCGCGGGTTGCGCAACTCGGCCACGGCAGGCTGGTCCTGGGTCCAGTCCGTGCGGAAGGTGCGCAGCAAGGTGACGCCGGCGCCCTGGTAGACCTCCTGCTTCCACTGCAGGCCGTTCTTCCAGCCCAGCGCCTCGCCCTGGGTGAAGTACCAGATTTTGCGGTTGCCGGCGGCGTCGTTGATGGTGCACTGGGTATGGCCGGCATACGCCGAATCGTCGGGATGCTGGAAGTACTCGGTTTTCTCGACGGCCGGGGTGCCGCTGGCGCTGGCGCTGTAGATGCGGCTGGCCACTTCGCGCCGCTGCACGGCCCCGCCGCTGAAGCTCCCGGTCTGCCAGGTGTAGCGGAAGTAGGCGCCGTAGGGCAGCGTCAGCTTCGTCGGCTCGCCGCTGGAGTTGTACTCCATGCTGTGCGTGATGGTGGGCGTGCTGCCCTGGCCCCAGCGCTTCACCTGCTGGATGAGCTTCACGTTGACCGTGGGCCCCACGGGGAACGGCGAGCTGAGCTGCGCCTCCTGGTAGACAAAGCTGAAGCGCTTTGTATCGGTCTGCCCATAGGGCCAGGAGCGCAGGGTGGTGATTTCATGGATGGAGTCCAGGCGGTTGTTGACGTAAACGAAGTGGTAGTCGGTGGTGTCGTAAACGCTGTCGTAGTGGCGCGAGTCGTGGATGTCGTTGATCCGGGCCCCGGTCAGGTAGCTGATGGTCAGGTAGTTGCCGTTGGTGTCCTGGATTTTGGTCGGGTAGCGAGTTCCGGCGTCCGGCGCCGGGTCCAGCGACACGTAATCGAAATCCCAAAAGGTGCCATCGCGGAACCACAGCCGGTGCAGCACGCGGTCCCATTTCAGGTAGGTGGAATCGCGCGAAACGTAGGTGTCGCCGGTGCTGGGGTACAGGCGGTGGGTAGCGCCCGAGGAATCGATGAAGCGATAGTGGTCGATGACGCCGCTGGCATACACCGGGTACGTGGCCCCCAGCCACAACGACCAGCCCGCGCCGTAGCCGCCATCCACCGCCGTGTACTGCACGCCGGAAGCGTCCCGCGACCAGACCTGCGAGTTGTAGACGAGCTGCAGGCCGGGCGAAGTGCCGCCGGTGCGCCCCTGAATGGGGATCAGCGGGAAGCTCAGCACCTGGTTGCCGCTTTCCAGGTTCACCAGCTCGGGCCCGCTGCCGTAATAGGCGGCCAGCGGGCTCTTGCCCAGGCCCTCGGGGCGCAGGTTGGAGGGACTGAGGGTGGTGGCCGTGGCGCTGTTGGAAGCCGCCGACACGTTGCCCTCGCGGTCCACGGCCAGAACGGTGTAGGTGAAGGTGCTATCGGGCTGCAGGTTGGTGTCGGAATAGGAGGTGGTGGGGGCGTAGAGGGTGGCGTAATCGTTCCCGCCGCGCCGCACCTTGTAATAGGACACGCCGCTGCCCTGGTCGGTCGAAGCCGTC
>JAPKYU010000665.1 GCA_026394175.1 Acidobacteriota bacterium
GGCGCAACCGCTGAACCTCGGCATCTGGATCCTGCGGCACGAACCAGCGTACAGCACCGCGTTCCGGAAGCAAGCGTTATCCAGCGGGAGGTGCCATCGGGTTAAACAAATACGGCTCTCTTGGGGCATCTGAACGGTTACTTGCGGAATACGTACGTCGCGAACTTCGGCACGCTGTACCAAAGCGGCTCGCCGAGGTACATCCAGTTCAGTCTGAAATTCTCGTTCTGATCCAGGTCCGACCCGGCTCAGCAGAAGCCCGGGTCAGGCAATTCGGAGCGTTGGTACCGCCGGCGACGGCGCCGGCGGTACAACGCCGGGTCGGGCCTTTCTGCAATGGGACGCCCGCGTGGAGGCCAAATCTGCGTGTATCTGCGTAGATCTGCGTCCCATTCCCTTTTCCGGTTCCAGTGTCGTTGCGGCGTGTACTGCCGGCGCCCGCCATGGGAGCCTCATTCGGGTGTAGAATGAAGCCGCATCGTGTGGTGGGTGCCGGCCTGGATTGAATCCCACAAGCTCAAGGAGGACAGGACGTGAAGCAGGCAGCGGCCTCGGCAGGCGCGGGGCGGCCAAACCGCAAGGAGGGACAACCCGCCGCTGCCGCCGAGATTCCGGCCGAAGCGGCTCGGGCGCAACTCCAGAAGATCCTCTCCAGCGAGACGTTCGTGCGTGCCGAGCGCCTGAGCCGCTTCCTGCGCTTTGCGGTTGAGCAGACACTGGAAGGCCAGGGCGACAAGCTCAAGGAATACGTGGTGGGCGTCGAGGTCTTCCAGCGGCAGCAGGACTTCGATCCGCGGATCGACGCCGTGGTGCGGGTGGAAGCGCGGCGGCTGCGCGCCCACCTGGTGAAGTATTACGAGACCGAGGGGCGGGACGATCCGGTCTGGATCGATTTCCCGAAAGGCGCTTACGTTCCGGTGTTCGAGGCGCGCCGGCCGGCCGGGGGATCGCGAGCCTGGTGGCCGACGCGGTGGCGACCTGAAGGTCGCCGCTACACGCAGGCGGTGGGGATGCTGCTGGCCCTGCTGCTGTTGGTTGCCGGCGGCTGGCTGGCGGTCACATCCTGGCGCGCCCGTTCGACGCGCCAAGGCCCGGCCCCCACCGGCCCCCCCTTGTCCTCGGTCCTCATCCTGCCCTTTGCCGACCTGAGCCCGCAGCACGACCAGGAGTATTTCTGTGACGGCATCACCGATGAGCTCATCAGCGCCTTGACCAAGGTGGAGGGCCTGCGCGTGCTCTCGCAGTCCTCCGCTTTTCGGTTCAAGGACAAGGCGGACGACCTGGGCCGAATCAGAGAACAACTCCAGGTTGGGGCCGTGCTGCGAGGCAGCGTGCGGCGCGAGGACAGCCGCCTGCGCGTCACCGCGCAACTCATCCGCACCAGCGACGGCGCCTATCTTTGGTCGGAAACCTTCGAACGGGCCACGAAGGACCTGTTTGCCATCCAGGACGAGATTTCCCGCACCGTGGTGCAGAGCCTCCAGGTCCAACTGGCTGGGGAACGGCGCCGGTTGGTGCGCCCCTACACTGAGAATCAGGAAGCGCACAACCTGTACCTGCGGGGGCGGCATTACTGGAACCAGCGGACCGAAGACGGCTTGAACAAGAGCATCGAATCGTTCGAGCGGGCGGTGGCGCTGGATCCGAAGTTCGCGCTGGCTTATGCCGCGCTGGCTGATTCCCGCGCCCTGCTGGCCTCCTATGGCCTGTCGCCACCCCGCCAGATCATGCCCAAGGCCAAAGCAGCGGCCGTCCAGGCGCTGGAGCTGGATGAGGGGCTGGGCGAAGCCCATGCCTCGCTGGCCTTCGTCCGCTTCCTGTACGAATGGGATTGGCAGGGAGCCGAGCGGGCCTACAAGCGCGCTTCCGAGCTGAACCCGGGATACGCGATCATGCACCATTGGTATGCCGGCTACCTCCGGGCCATGGGGCGGCTGGACGAAGCGCTGGCCGAGAGCCGGCAGGCGCAGACCCTTGATCCTCTTTCCCCCGCCATCGGCCGGGACCTGGGACGCGTTTTCCACTGCCAGCGCCGCTACGATCAGGCCATCGAGCAGTACCGCAAGACGCTGGAACTGGAGCCCGGCTTCCCCTCCGGCTACCTGCACCTGGGCCTGGCCTACGCGCAGAAAGCGATGTATCCGGAAGCGGTCGCCGCCTGCCAAAAGGCCCGGGAGCTGCGCGGCGCCAACCCGCTGACGCTGGCCGGGCTCGGTTACTGCTATGGCCGATGGGGCCAGCGGGACAAGGCAGAAGAGCTTCTGGCGGAATTGAAGCGCGTCTCCGCGCAAAAGTACGTCTCGGCCTTCGACCTGGCGCTGATCCACATCGGGTTGGACCAGAAGGATCAGGCCTTCGAGTGGCTGGACAAGGCCCGGGAGGACCGCGACGGGTGGCTGGTGTGGCTGAACGCGGATCCCGTGTTCGACAGCCTGCGTCCCGACCCGCGCTTCGCAGCGCTGTTGAAAAGAGTCGGGCTGTAGCGGCGCCCCTTAGGGCGGTATCCGGTTGGTAACCGTTAAGTCCACCGTTACACAACGACAAGACACTTCGCACCCGCGCTTTTTTCCCGCATGCTGGCGGCGCACTATGTCCTGGCCACATCGCAACCAGTCGCCGAAAGTGCTTTTACTGGTGAAGCCGGACTGAAACTCACCACGGATCCCGCAGGGCGGGACGGATGAACACCGATAAACGCCGATCATGCCGCGGATTCGGCATCCGGCCCATCCGTGTTCATCCGTGTTCATCCGTGGTAAATACTTCCGGGGTAAGGAGAGCAGACATGAAGAGAATCACGAACTGCGTGGCAGCGCTGCTGGCGCTGGCGCTTTTGCCGGCCACGACCGCTCTGGCCCAGGACGCCAAGACCCGCTTCAAGATCGATTCCCATTACCACTACCGGGATGAGCCGGATTTCATCAAG